>NZ_AJXD01000032.1:0-14025 GCF_000264725.1 Acinetobacter sp. HA
CTTTTTTATTTTTTAACTCTTAAGAAGCCAAGTTAGTCACCAGGTTATAGAACCAAGGTAGTGTTGTCGCCAAAATCACAGACATTGCTAAACCAAACATTAACTTCATTGCATCTTTGCTGACGTTCCGTGAAGTACGGTGTTTGCTCACACCATTGACGATCATCGAGATCGCAAACTCACGACCTGCAAGTAGACCCAAGAACACCCATGTGGTACTCATTGGAATGTTGCTCCACTCTTTGAAGATCAATAAGATAATGGCATAGATAAAGTCAACAATGGTTGCTGCACGAACATCAGTTACATCGGTTTTGGTATCGACGATCTTCTGGATTGCACCACCACGTTGGTACAGAATCACACCCAGCAAGACCACGAATACCGCAATCGCAAACATCAGGAATTCAAATGGAACCTGACGTGGCACATACACAAAGATATTGGCTAAGTCTTGGATCAACCATTGGCTCCATAAGAAACCGGTTGATAACCATTGTAAGATCATCCATTTGGTCGAATGCTCTTGGTCTTTGGTTTGGTTAAAATAAACCGTCATTTTGTTGGCAACAAAACGGTAAATCACCAAAGCTGAGATGAAGGCTACAGCATAACCCATCATCGATTTCACCATCATCGAACCTAAGCTCGCTGGAGAGAAAATGGTGAGCACCAAGAATGTAGTACTGACTGGAATACCATATTTGGTTAATAACAAGAGTAGAATTGGCGGTACAATATACAGCCAGGTAATCCCACCCTCAGGGAATGGAATCGTTTCGAGACGGCCATAAGAGGCATCTCCTACCCCTGATGCATACCAGCCATAGACCAAAACCACCACAAGGATGACGCTGATATAAATCCACAGCAGCCACCAAGGTCGATGTGAATTTGATGAGATAAAGGTTCCCAATGTCTGAGGCACATCATTGCCGACAATGGAGTAGGCTGCTAGACAGAAGCCGATAACCATCAAGATTTCGATAGACATAAAACATACCTGCTGAGGGAGATCAGCATTACTGTAAGATGTGGCCAAGATTATGACGTTTTTATTGCAGTTTCATGACAGAAACGTCATATATTCTTGTAACACTAGCCGGTTTCAATACATTTATTACTTTTCAGCAAGCAGTTGCTATTTCTGCTAAACCCCACTTATCCAACTGATATCAATGAGCTTTCATGGTTATATTTCATGTCATAAATACCAGAATAAGACACTGATTTAGTACAACGGATGGGGTGAATTGATTTAAACTGAGCCCACATTCAAAATTACATGACTTTCTAAATATCACATGAATGCCACGCCCACCCATCAAGCGCTGCAACCCGAATTTAGACTGCTGGTCTTATTGGTATCGATCGGCTTTTTCATGCAAGGTCTGGACACCACGATTATCAATACTGCCCTGCCTGCAATTGCGCTTAGCCTGCAGGAAGATCCGTTGCGGATGCATAGTGTGGTGGTGGCTTATGTACTTTCGGTTGCAGTCTGTATTCCCTTGAGTGGCTGGCTGGCAGATCGTTTTGGTGTACGTAATACCTATTTTAGCGCCATCATTATTTTTACGCTTGCATCAATAGGTTGTGCTGTCTCAAACAGCCTGAATGAACTCCTGCTCTATCGGGTTCTGCAAGGTATTGGTGGTGCTTTGCTGTTACCAGTCGGTCGTCTGGCAATGTTGAAGATCATTCCACGCACCCAGTTTCTGGCTGCAATGAGCCTGATGAGTCTGGCCGGCCTGATTGGTCCCCTGATTGGCCCGACGCTAGGTGGCTGGATGGTCGAATACCTGTCCTGGCAATGGGTATTTCTGATTAACCTGCCGATTGGCCTGCTTGGCACCCTGATTACCTTCAAAGCCATGCCGAATGTTACTGAACCGGATGTGGCGAAGTTTGACTATGCCGGTTTTGTTATGCTGGTGGTGGCGATGGTCGGGCTATGTCTGGGCATTGAGAACTTTGCCAATCCGCAATATCCATTGTGGTGGAGTCTCAGCTTAGTTGCAGCTGGGTTCCTGTTTTCACTGATCTATGCCTATCATTCATATACGCATAGCAATGCCCTGTTCCGCAGCAAGCTGTTTAAAAACCGGATTTATTCTATTGGGATTCTGGGTAATTTCTTTGCCCGTCTTGGTGGTAACTCAATTCCTTTCCTGTTACCGCTGATGTTGCAGGTCGCGTTTGGTTTTGAACCCTTTATTACCGGTTTGCTGATGATTCCAACTGTATTAGGTTCATTGGCTTCCAAACCCATTATTCGCAAGATCATTCAGCACTTTGGCTATCGCCAGGTTTTACTGGTAAATACTTTACTGGTGGGGCTATGTATTGCCAGCTTTGCCCTGACTACGGCGGATACACCGATCTGGCTACGTGCGATTCATTTCTTTATTTTTGGTATCTTGAACTCACTGCAGTTTGTTTCCATGAATACTTTAACCTTAAAAGACTTAAGTCAGCAGGATGCCAGTAGTGGCAACAGTTTTCTGTCCATGATCATGATGCTATCGATGAGTATTGGGGTCGCACTGGCAGGTACGCTGGTAAATATGTTTAGTGCCTACTTTGGCGCTGAGCAGCTGGATAATGCATTCCATCTCGCCCTGATCTGTCTGGGCTGTTTGAATATCATTGCCGCCTATATTTTCTGGCATATTCCCAAGAATACGCCAGTATGATCATCATCCCGATACAAGACAAATCGGTATAAGCTAGATAGAGTCAAATTTTGAAGAACTTGATGAAAAAGCCAGACAAGCATTATCCACCTCTTTGGGCAACAATCATGAGTGTCATTCTGCTGCTTGCTGTGGTCGGTGCAATCTGGTGGCTATTGCTGAAACCGCTACCTGCCAACGCTTCCGAATATGACATTCATGGTTTTGATGTTTCGCATCATCAAAAAGAGATTAACTGGCAGCAGATTCCCAAAGATAAATACCGCTTTGTTTATTTAAAATCAACCGAAGGCGGTGACTTTAAGGACAGCAAATTTCAGGAAAACTGGTTTAAGGCTCGCGAACAGGGTTTGCTGGTCGGTGCCTATCATTTTTATCGTCTCTGTCGGGAGGGTAAGATTCAAGCGCAAAACTTTATCGAAAGCGTACCGAATAAAGCGGATGCCTTACCTCCGGTAATCGATCTTGAATATGACAGTAACTGTATTAATACCTATTCCAAGGAACAGTTACTCAAAGAAATCCAGGTCATGCATGACCTGCTCAAACAGCACTACGGCAAGCAGCCGATGTTCTATACCTCGAAAGCTTTCTATAATATTGTGCTGGCAGGACATTTTACTGACGTACCGCTCTGGATACGTGAATACAAGGGTCTGCCTGAGCTCAAAGATAATCCGAAATGGCATTTCTGGCAACATACCAGTCAGGGTCAGATCAAAGGTATTGCAACGACTGTAGACCTGAATGTGTTTTATGGTTCGGAAAAGGACTGGCTGAATTTTTTAAAACAGAATGGTATTAAGACTGCACCTGCACAAAAATCGGCAAAATAATTCTACAATTGCAATGTAATCAAAAATAAAAGGATAAATAGCTGTGAAGCTTGGAAAAATTATCGTGACTACCATTCTGATAGTGGTAGTCATACTGGGGGGAATAAGCACTTATTTACGCCAACCTTCAGGTTAGCTGCGTGACTTTGACGCGTGGCAAGCCAAATCCAATATATCCGCAGAAGGCTTAAATGTCCGTTTCTTTGGGGTGTCAACCTTGCTGTTTGATAATGGTCAGGAACAGATTTTAATTGATGGCTTCTTTAGCCGTCCCAGTCTTTGGCATGTTCTCAGTTCTAAGGTTTCCAGCGATTCTAGGTTACTTCAGAAGATTATTCAGGAGGAACAGCTGGATCGGACACAGGCGATTTTAGTGACCCATAGCCATTATGATCATGCTCTGGATATTCCTGAACTGGCTGCCCTGTTACCTCAACCCCAGATCATCGGATCGAATAGCAGCCTGAATATTGCACGCAGTCATCCAGAGGTAAAAGCCTCCCAGCTACGGCGTGCTGTATCAGGGCAATCGCTCCGATCGGGACAGTTTAAAGTCACTCCACTTGCTTCCGCACATACGCCTCCAACACCCGTAAATGATGATCTCGGTGAAGAAATTACAGCACCACTGAAACTGCCTGCCAAGTTTTCCGAATTTAAAGAAGGCGGCAGTTTTGACTATCTGATTGAACATGACAGACAACGAATTCTGGTTAAAGCGAGCACAGGGTTTATTCCGGGACAGTTCAAGAATGTTCAGGCCGATATTTTATTTTTAGGCATAGCCCAGCTATCGCGACAGCCTGAGGATTATCAGAAATCTTATCTGCAACAAACACTGGCAACGGTAAAACCCAAGATTGTCATTCCAATTCACTGGGATGATTTCTTTCAGCCGCTAGATCAACCCTTACAATTTTTGCCACGCTTTGCCGATAATGCTCCCGAGAGTATGCGAATTCTGATCAAAGCGGCTGAAGCGCAACAGATTCAGGTTGTGCTACTGAGTAATAGTCAACCCTATAATCTTTTGAAATCAGCATCTTCCCAAGTGCCTTAAAGCCTTTTAAGATGGCATATGCGTAAAATTATCCATATCGATATGGACGCTTTCTACGCCTCGGTAGAACTGCGTGAACGTCCGGAACTAAAACATTTGCCTGTGGTGATCGCGTCGCATCATCCACGGGCTGTGGTTGCGGCTGCCTCCTATCCAGCCCGGGAATTTGGTGTGCATTCTGCCATGCCAATGAGTCAGGCACGCAAACGTTGTTCGCAGCTGATTGTGATTGAACCGGATTTTCAGAAATACCGTGAGGTTTCCTCACAGATCCATCAGATTTTTCAAAAATATACAGCAGTTATTGAACCACTTTCACTGGATGAAGCCTATCTGGATGTGACTGATAATCTGCTGCAAATCCCCAGTGCAACAGAAGTTGCGATGCGTATCCGTGAAGACATTTTTCAGCTGACTAGACTCACCGCTTCTGCGGGTGTTGCACCAAATAAATTCCTGGCCAAAGTTGCTTCAGACTGGCACAAACCAAATGGCATTTGTGTGATCAAGCCTTCACAGGTACAGGCCTTTATTCAGGATTTACCACTTAAAAAAATCCCCGGGGTCGGTAAGGTTACGCAGGAAAAATTGAAAAGTCTCAATCTGGAAACGCTGGGTGATTTGCAACAGATGGATGAAGCCGTCCTGATTCAGCATTTTGGCAAATACGGCAAGCGGCTACATCTCTATGCGCAAGGCATCGATGAACGCCCGGTCGAAACCGAACGTGAACGCCAGCAGATTTCCAAGGAAACCACCTTTGGTGATGACCTGCTACTTAGCCAGTGCAGCCCTTACTGGGATCAACTGATCCAGCAGGTCTGGAACAGTCTGGAAAAGAAACAGCTGACTGCACGTGGCATTACCGTGAAACTCAGGCTAAAAAATTTCCAGATCATGCAACATAGCCGCAGCTTCCGTTCCGTACTTAAAAATCCGCTAGAGCTACATCAGGCGTTACAGTTCTTGCTACAGGATATGCATCTGGATCCAGCCCTGCAATTTCGCCTGATTGGTGTCGGGGTGTATCAGCTGTCACCTCGCCAGCAAGAAGCACAACTGTCCCTGCTTTAAAGTAAACTGAGCAAGAAGTAGTCACTAGTTTAAAAAGCCAACAACTTTATTTTTACCATTGTATGTTTTTAGAGTAATCTATCCGCGCAATGCATTATCCATGTATATGCTGAGATGCTGAAAATCACCTTTACTTTCAGCATGCTGTCCTGTGATTGGCGTGACGATCAAATCCGAATATTACAGGGCAACTCTGTTGTCCCCATGGAATCCTATCCTGCATGTCTTCTGCAAATTCAATTTCTTTTCAAGAACAACGCGCGCGAAAAGCAGCGCTTTCCAGTTTTATTGGTGCTGTTGTCGACTGGTACGATTTTCTTCTTTACGGGATTGTCGCAGCCCTGATTTTTAAAGATCAATTTTTCCCAAGTATTGGCAACAATATGGGCACATTAGCCGCCTTGGCAACCTTTGGTGTCGGCTTTCTGTTCCGTCCACTCGGTGGTGTAGTGTTTGGTCACTTCGGTGACAAACTCGGCCGTAAAAAAATGCTGGTACTCACTGTCATCCTCATGGGGATTTCTACTGTCGGGATTGGCCTGTTGCCGAATTTCGAAGCCATTGGCTGGTGGGCGCCTGTACTGCTGGTGACCTTACGTGCCATTCAAGGTTTTGCCGTCGGTGGTGAATGGGGTGGCGCTGCCCTGATGGCGGTTGAAAATGCGCCGAAAGGCAAAAAAGCCTTTTACAGTAGTGGCGTTCAAGTCGGCTATGGCGTCGGTTTAGTTCTCGCTACGGGTGCTGTATCACTAATCATTGCGACTCTAGGTGAAGAGGCATTTTCGGACTGGGCATGGCGTATTCCGTTTATTGCCAGTATTGTGCTGATCGGCATTGCCATGTGGATTCGGCGTGATCAGGAGGAGTCACAAGAATTTGTCGAAAAAGTGGTTAAAGCCAAGCAACATCCAACCAAACTGCCAATTTTTCAGGCGATCAGCAAGCATCCTAAAGCATTCCTGTACATTATTGCCCTGCGTATGACCGAGCTGCTCACCATGTATCTGGTGACCAATTTTGCACTGAATTATTCCACCAATAATCTGGGCATGGACAAGCAATTCTTCCTGAATATCACCCTGATGGTCGGTGCGATTAGTTGTGTCAGTATCCCGTTCTTTGCCTGGATCTCAGACAAAATTAACCATAAAACCGTGTGTGTTTGGGGCGGTTTAATCGGTGCCTTGTCGGCTTTCCCGTTCTTTATGGCGCTGGATGCTCAAAATACCTGGATGATTATTGTTGGCTCAATTCTACTGGCCAATATCGCGCATGACATGGTAGTCAGTGTGCATCAACCCATCTTTACCTCACTGTTTGGTACCGAGTATCGTTACAGTGGCGCCGGTGTAGGTTATCAGGTGGCAAGTATTATTGGTGGTGGTTTTACCCCAATGATTGCGGCTTCCTTAGTGATTTGGGGTGATGGTTCATGGCATTATGTAGCTATCTATCTTGCTGTGGGCTGTCTACTGACTGCATTGGTTGCTGCCCTGATGCCAAAAATTCAGGATTAAACTCATGACTATTCAACGTTTGCACGTGTCTCAACGCTTCTCTGAAATCGCGATTTCAGGCAATCTCGTTCATCTGGCAGGTCAACTGGCCAGTGATTTTTGATCTGGATATTAAAGGTCAGACACGGCAAACTTTGGACATTATTGACCAGTTTCTCGCAGATGCGGGAACAGATAAGAGCCACATCATGTCAGTCACTATTTATCTCAAAGATATTGAGCGTGACTATGCAGCTTTTAATGAAGTGTGGGACGCATGGGTAGCTGATATTCAGGCCCTGCCGCGTACCTGTGTAGAAGCCAAGTTGTATGATCCAAGGGTATTGGTCGAACTGACCGTCGTCGCAGTAAAACCGGAATAATGCCGATAGAACTTGTCTTCCAATAAAAAAGCATGCGATCTGCATGCTTTTATTTGTGCCAGATATATTAACCCACTGTCTTCACCTTAGGGCGACCCAGAGCGGAGTACAGTGGAAACTTCTTTAGTGCAGTCAGGTTATTCGGGTTGACTAAACTGTCCTCCTCACCCTGTTCATTCAGGAAGTCACGGCGCAGCTGATAATATTCCGGAATATCTTCATAACGGATTACCCGATAGCCTGCCATAGTCAGCAAGGCATCCTGATACTGGGATTGTTGTGGGCGTTTTAAAATCATCGGATCGTCCACGGCCACGATGGCAACAACCAGATGATCCTGATCTAGAACCACAAAGTCCGCGACCAGATTGCGATATTTGTTACGGGTACGAAAAAATTTGGTGGTCAACAGCGCATCATAGGAGACATGGGCCAGAATGATGTTCTCTGGCAGAATTTCCTTTAGACGGGTATAAGTCAACTGTTGATTCAGGTTAAAAATGGCGCGCTGCTTCAACACACTGTCTTGCTGCTTGCCGCTATTCTGTACTCTCTTATATGCCATCAGGATGGTGCATAAGAGCAGAAAACTGCCAATTATGATATAGGTGGTCATGCGTTAGTCCTTTCTGCATTCTTATAATCGTTTTTGTTTTATTGTCGTCAGTATAGATCGATTTTCATCCGAAAATCACGGTACAACCAATTTGCTTAGATACTGCAACATCCGGTATCAAAACTTATATAAGGACATTACATTTCGGGAGATTAAAAAATTCCGTGTACTGGAAATGTAATGTGTTCCTTACTCACTCTCACTCTCACTCTAAATCAGCCACTCAAATTTAAGCAAGAGCATTTTCCTCTTTTTGTCTTACAATTCCGATAAAGTGTAATTTTTAAACAGTTTTTTCTAATGAATATCTTAGTTTAATTATTTTTTAATTGAGATTTGACTTCTTTTAATAAAAAATCAGTAGAAAAATAAAAAAGACACCGAAGTGTCTTTTTTAAGTGATTTAGGCACGACTTTTTGGTTTGGTTTTGCCTTTAGCTTTAGAACCGCCAAAAGGCTTTTTCGCATCACCGGTTTCACGTGGTGGTAAACCGGTATGCTGGGTCAGGATCTGCCCTTTCTTCGGACGATTGTTCTGTCCTTGGCTTTGACCTTGTCCACGATTGCCTGCCTGACCGGTACGTTTCTGTGAATCGCCTGCAACAGTCGAGTTCTTCTTACGTGCTGACTGATACTGACCATCCACACCTGCAGGCTGATAAGTCGGAATCAGATGCTGTTTCGAATTACCAATCAGGTCCTGACGGCCCATTTCGCGCAAGGCATCACGCAGTAAAGGCCAGTTGTTTGGATCATGGTAACGCAAGAAAGCTTTGTGCAGACGACGACGCTTCTCACCTTTCACAATGTCGACATTTTCAGTGTAACGCGCCACTTTCGCCAGCGGGTTTTTACCGGTGTAGTACATGGTGGTTGCAGTCGCCATTGGTGACGGATAGAAGGTCTGTACCTGATCAGCACGGAAACCATTCTTCTTCAGCCAGATCGCCAGGTTCATCATGTCATAATCCGTGGTGCCTGGATGCGCTGCAATAAAGTAAGGAATTAAATACTGTTCCTTGCCTGCTTCCTTACTATAACGATCAAACATTTGCTTGAAACGGTCATAGGTACCAATGCCCGGCTTCATCATTTTATTCAGTGGGCCTTTCTCAGTATGCTCAGGCGCAATCTTGAGGTAACCACCGACATGATGCGTCACGAGTTCTTTCACATATTCAGGGTTTAAAACCGCAAGGTCATAACGTAAACCTGAACCGATCAGAATCTTTTTAATACCTGGTAATGCACGTGCTTTACGGTATAACTGCGTCAGTGGCGCATGGTCGGTATGTAAGTTTTGACATACTCCTGGGAACACACACGAAGGCTTACGACAGTTCTTTTCGATCTCAGGATCTTTACAGGCCAAACGGTACATGTTGGCTGTTGGGCCACCCAAATCCGAAATGATGCCAGTAAAGCCTGGTGCAGTATCACGAATTTTTTCCACTTCACGCAGAATCGATTCTTCCGAACGGTTCTGAATAATACGACCTTCATGTTCCGTAATCGAACAGAAGGTACAACCACCGAAACAGCCACGCATGATGTTCACAGAGAATTTGATCATGTCAAAGGCTGGGAAACGTGCATTACCGTATGATGGATGTGGTAGACGTGCATAAGGCAGGTCAAACACGTAGTCCATCTCTTCCGTAGTTAACGGAATTGGCGGTGGATTTAACCATACGTCACGTTCACCATGCTTTTGTACTAATGCACGGGCATTCCCTGGATTGGTTTCCAGATGCAAAATACGGTTGGCATGTGCATAGAGCACCGGATCATTCACCACTTCTTCAAAAGCAGGCAAACGAATCACAGCCAATTCACGCGGTGGTAATTTATGTTTAATCGCTTTCGATGCCGGTTGTAACTGCACGATTTGTGTATTTTCATCCAAATTGTCGCCTTCACGTACAATCGGATTAGCTACATGTTCTTTTTGGAAACCTTGGTACTGGCTCGAGTCCTTCCCTTGTTCAATCTCACAACCTTCAATATCTTCAGTCATGACATAAGGGTTAATAATTGGATCAACACGGCCAATTGCATCGACATCATTGGAGGCAATTTCAACAAACTGAGCTTTAGAAGCACGGTTATGCTTATTGACGATAAATGCCGTACCACGTACATCGGTGATGTCAGAAATTTTTTCGCCCTTGGCCAAACGGTGCATCACTTCAGTAATCGAGCGTTCGCCATTACCGTACATCAACAAATCGGCTTTTGAATCCATCAAGACTGAACGACGAACTTTATCTGACCAGTAATCGTAATGCGCAATCCGGCGCAATGATGCTTCAATACCACCCAGTAATACCGGCACATCAGGATAAGCTTCACGTACACGTTGGCAATATACGGTTGCCGCCCGGTCTGGGCGTTTGTTTGGCTGATTGTCTGGTGAATAGGCATCATCTGAACGAATCTTGCGATCTGCCGTATAACGGTTGATCATCGAGTCCATGTTACCTGCTGTCACACCCCATGCAATGTTTGGTTTACCCAATACACGGAAGGCTTCAACATTGGTCCAGTCTGGCTGCGCAATAATCCCGACACGGAAACCTTGCGCTTCTAGGGTACGGCCAATAATGCCTGAACAGAATGAAGGATGATCAATATAGGCATCGCCACAGACTAAAATAAAGTCACAACTGTCCCAGCCGAGTTGATCCATCTCCTCGCGTGACATCGGCAAAAATGGCGCAGGTTCAAAACATGACGCCCAATATTTGTCGTAATCAAACAACGCTGTAGGCGCTGTCTGCATGGTATAAGCAGTAGACATGGCTAGCAATTCTCGGCTGGCAGATGGAAGATCAAAAAATAGATCAAAGATGAAAGCCGAGCATTTTAGCATGAATTCGGCTGAGGTTGCTTGATTATAATTTATACAATATAGACTTTAAGACCTTAATCAGGAATATATGCTTATTCTGTTTCTAGCCTGCTTATTTGAGATTTTAACTTTTGAGCTATCAATAAACCGATTGTCAAAATAATGCCGATGAATAAACTGAGGCCGAACCATCCGGTATTTTCCCAGACCAGACCACTCGAGCTGCCAAGTACACTAGACCCAAGATAGTAGCAGAATAAATAGAGTGATGATCCTACAGCACGATACTGTAAAGATTGCACAGACACCCAACTACTGGCCGTGGAATGTGCAGCAAAAAATGCAAAGGTAAAAATGAGCAGACCAATAAAGATCAGCACCAAGCTGTTGACTAGCATCAACACTAGTCCTAGCAACATACTGGCAAGCATGGCCACCAATACTTGGAAACGTCCAAATTTCTGGCTCCATGCCGCCGCACGAGGTGAGCTATAGATTCCTGCCAGATAGGTGACCGAAATTACCCCAATCCAGACATGCGACAGCTCAAAAGGTGACTGAATCAGGCGATAGCTGAGGTAATTAAAGACTGAAACAAAACAGCCCATCAGGATAAAACCTTGCAAGAACAAGATTCGCAGTTTGCGATCACTCAGATTATGCTGAAATGCAGTAAGGAAGCGGCTCAATTTAATAGGATAAGCTTGAAAATTCCTGGATTTAGGCAATAAGAAATAGAAGGTTGTCGCAATACAGAGGTTAATTAGTCCAATGATTAAAGTCGCTGACTGCCAGGAAATAAAGTCTACCAATACTCCTGCAAGCAAACGGCCACTCATACCGCCAATCGCAGTTCCAGAAATATAGAGTCCCATGGCAAAACCAACATCTTTCGCGGCAACTTCTTCCCCAATATAGGTCATCGCCACTGCGGCCACGCCACTTACGGTTAAACCTATTAACACCCGGGTCGCCAGAAACACTGACCAGACTGGCAATACAGCACTCAGCAACAACAATACTGCAACCGAAAATAAAGACCAGACCATAATCGGCTTACGGCCAAAACGGTCAGAAATGAGTCCAGTAAAAATCAGGCCAACAGCTAATGCAATGGTAGAAAATGAAAGTGGAAAACTGCTTTGCGTAGGAGAGATATGAAAATAGTCTGCCAGAATCGGCATCATCGGCTGTACACAATACAATGATGAAAAAATTGCAAATCCAGCCAGAAACAAGGAAAACAAAACCGCTTTAAAGGCAGATGACCCATATTCAATATGGCTTGAAGATAAATTTGGGGACATATCCGCTCCTTAGACCGGTTCAGTATACGCCTCTCAAGTTTATTTTTATGTGATGTTTCAGTCGAAAGGGCACATAAATAACATTTATTTGATTAAATCCTTCCCATAAAAAAACACCCCCTGTCAAATGACAGGGGGTGTTTAGAATAATGAGCTGGCGATGACTTACTCTCACATGGGAAACCCCACACTACCATCAGCGCTAAGAGGTTTCACTTCTGAGTTCGGGAAGGGATCAGGTGGTTCACTCTTGCTATGGTCGCCAGCACAACTGGTATGACTTTGCGTTTGGTCTTATTTAGATGCCAATGCTTGGTCAAATCTTGCACTCGTTCAAAACAGTGTTTTGAACATCGTTCATTAATAGAAATATTTGAGTCGAATTGTATGTTCTAGCGTTAGCTGAATCAAGTTTTTGTTTGATCATTAGATCAATATGAAATCAATTGAGCGTTACACAACAACTGTTTGGGTGTTGTATAGTCAAGCCTCACGAGCAATTAGTATTGGTCAGCTTCATGTATCGCTACACTTCCACATCCAACCTATCAACGTCGTAGTCTTCAACGGCTCTTTAGGTGACATAAAGTCACAGGGAAATCTTATCTTGAGGTAGGCTTCCCGCTTAGATGCTTTCAGCGGTTATCCCTTCCGAACATAGCTACCCGGCGATGCGACTGGCGTCACAACCGGTACACCAGAGGTTCGTCCACTCTGGTCCTCTCGTACTAGGAGCAGATCCTCTCAAATTTCCAGCGCCCACGGTAGATAGGGACCGAACTGTCTCACGACGTTCTAAACCCAGCTCGCGTACCTCTTTAAATGGCGAACAGCCATACCCTTGGGACCTGCTTCAGCCCCAGGATGAGATGAGCCGACATCGAGGTGCCAAACACCGCCGTCGATATGAACTCTTGGGCGGTATCAGCCTGTTATCCCCAGAGTACCTTTTATCCGTTGAGCGATGGCCCTTCCATACAGAACCACCGGATCACTAAGACCTACTTTCGTACCTGCTCGACTTGTGGGTCTCGCAGTTAAGCGCGCTTTTGCCTTTATACTCTACGCGTGATTTCCGACCACGCTGAGCGCACCTTCGTACTCCTCCGTTACTCTTTAGGAGGAGACCGCCCCAGTCAAACTACCCACCAGACATGGTCCTCGTCCCGGATAACGGGACAGAGTTAGAACCTCAATATTACCAGGGTGGTATTTCAAGGACGGCTCCATGGCAACTAGCGTCGCCACTTCAAAGCCTCCCACCTATCCTACACAAGTAAGATCAAAGTTCAATGTCAAGCTGCAGTAAAGGTTCACGGGGTCTTTCCGTCTAGCCGCGGGTACACCGCATCTTCACGGCGATTTCGATTTCACTGAGCCTCTGCTGGAGACAGCGCCCCCATCATTATGCCATTCGTGCAGGTCGGAACTTACCCGACAAGGAATTTCGCTACCTTAGGACCGTTATAGTTACGGCCGCCGTTTACTGGGGCTTCGATCAATAGCTTCGCTTGCGCTAACCACATCAATTAACCTTCCAGCACCGGGCAGGCATCACACCCTATACGTCCACTTTCGTGTTTGCAGAGTGCTATGTTTTTAATAAACAGTTGCAGGGGCCTGGTTTCTGAGGCTGCCAACAGCTCAAGGAGCAAGTCCTATCACCGCCGGCAGCGTACCTTCTCCCGAAGTTACGGTACCATTTT
>NZ_AJXD01000033.1:0-26094 GCF_000264725.1 Acinetobacter sp. HA
ACGAAAAAAAAAGTTATTGCCGAAGCAATAACTTTAAAAAATAGTCAATTAAAACTTTTTAATTAATTTTTGGTCTTGAGCAGTTTAAACAGGATAAACATGATCACGACCCAAATCGGAAGCATGTATACAGATTCCTGGAAGCCCTGAGTCCACATAATGTAAAGAATAGTCGCAATAAAGCCTAATACAAGTATGTTACTTGCTGGAGACCAAAGTGCTGGAAATTTGGTTTTTTCCCCAACTTTTTTCATTGCCTGAATAAACTTGAAATGTGTCAGTGAAATCATTGCCCAGTTCAAGACCAAGGCACCTACCACCACATAGATCAGATGGCTTAAAGCATCTTCTGGTACAAAGTAGTTCAACAGTACGCAGCCAAAAATCAAAGCAGCAGAGAAGAGTACTGCAGGAATTGGCGTACCTTGTTTATTTACTTTCAGGAAGAGCTTCGGTGCATTGCCTTGTTTGGCCAGACCGTAAAGCATGCGGCTATTGGCATACATACCACTGTTATATACAGACAGTGCAGCAGTTAGAATAATGAAGTTTAGCAGGTGGGCTGCCCAGTCAATACCTAGCTGACTGAAAATCATTACGAATGGACTTTTATCCAGACCGCCGAGTTCCAACTGGTTCCAAGGCACTAATGATAACAAGATGGTCAACGCACCGACATAGAAAATCAGAATACGGAAAACAACCTGGTTAATCGCTTTAGGAATGGTCTTTTCCGGATTCTCCGCTTCTGCTGCTGCCATACCAATCAGTTCAATCCCACCAAAGGCGAACATGAGGAAGGCCAGCATGAAGAATAAACCTTCAAAGCCATTTGGGAAGAAGCCACCTGCGGTCCATAAATTGCTAAAAGATGCAGTAGATGAAGCATCTGCAGTCAGGATCAGGTATAAACCAAAGACAATCATCGAGATGACGGCAGTCACTTTAATGATTGAAAGCCAGAACTCTGATTCACCATAGAATTTCACATTGCCAAGGTTGACCAGGGTAATCACAATGAAGAAAAACAGCACCGATGCCCAAGCAGGAATATGGGGCCACCAGTAGTTAATATATTTTGCGACAGCGGTAAGCTCGGTCATTGCGACCAGGATATACAAGATCCAGTAGTTCCAGCCCGCGAGGAAGCCAGGGAATTTACCCCAATATTTATAAGCAAAATGGCTGAAAGAACCTGCAACAGGTTCATGAACAATCATTTCACCCAATTGACGCATAATTAGGAAAGCAATTAAGCCACCAATGGCATAGCCCAGAATAATCGAAGGACCAGCGGATTGGATCACCTGTGCGGAACCTAAGAATAAGCCTGTGCCAATTGCACCGCCCATGGCGATCAACTGAATATGACGGTTCTTTAAGCCACGCTGAAGTTGTGAAGACTCGTTATTCAAAGTATTCAGCCCGACAATGTAAAAATAAGTTGAAAGATTGTAATTGATCAGTCAAAAGAAGCCTAGTAGAAGCCTTGAATGAAAAATTATTATCAGATTAATAAAAAATTATTATAAAAATAAATTAAATAAAAGATAAATGAATCAATATATTAATTTTATTGAATCTGATATTCCTCATCGAATACTAAAAAGACAGCCGTTGTATATGTTGTTTTTTTATACAAAGGTCTTGCAGTCAATTTATCACGATATAAATATACTATACTCAAATTCAACCTCAGTTACATTGCATTTACAAAATAAAGATCAGACAAAGGAAGATAATAACGATGAGTTTTGCCCCGCAAATCAAGATTCCAGCTACCTATATGCGTGGCGGTACCAGTAAAGGTGTATTTTTCAAGCTGGAAGATCTTCCACCTGCAGCACAACAGCCGGGCAAAATCAGAGACCAGTTACTCTTACGTGTGATTGGTAGCCCAGATCCTTATGGCAAGCAGATTGATGGGATGGGGGGAGCCAGTTCCAGTACCAGCAAAACGGTCATTCTGTCTAAAAGCCAGCAGCCTGATCATGACGTAGATTATCTGTTTGGACAGGTTGCAATTGACCGACATTTTGTCGACTGGAGTGGTAACTGCGGTAACCTGACAGCGGGTGTAGGTTCATTTGCGATTAGTAATGGTCTGGTAGATTCCTCTCGTATTCCGGAAAACGGCATCTGCACAGTACGGATCTGGCAGGTCAATATTCAGAAAACCATTATTGCCCATGTGCCAATTGTGAATGGGCAGGTACAGGAATTGGGTGATTTTGAGCTGGATGGTGTCACCTTTCCAGCGGCTGAAGTTCAGATCGAATTTCTGGACCCTGCCGATGATGATGCCGAGGGTGGAGCTATGTTTCCGACAGGTCATTTAGTCGATCAGCTGGTTGTTCCAGAATACGGTACCTTTGAAGCAACTTTGATCAATGCGGGTATTCCGACAATTTTCCTGAAAGCTGAAGACCTGGGCTATCAGGGCACAGAGCTACAGGAAGATATTAATAGTGATCCGATAGCGCTCGCTAAATTTGAAACCATTCGTGCTTATGGCGCATTAAAAATGGGGCTGATTTCAGATATTACTGAAGCAGCTCAACGTCAGCATACGCCGAAAATTGCTTTTGTATCCCAGCCTAAGGCCTATGTATCTTCAGGGGGTAAAGCGATCACCGAATTAGATACCGATGTATTGGTGCGTGCCTTATCGATGGGTAAGCTGCATCATGCCATGATGGGAACCGTCGCGGTTTCGATTGGCACTGCAGCTGCGATTCCAGGAACATTGGTAAATCTGGCAGCAGGTGGGGGGGAGCGTGAAGCAGTGCGATTTGGTCATCCATCAGGGACTTTACGCGTTGGGGCACAAGCTACTCAGGAAAATGGTGAATGGAAAGTGAAGAAAGCCATCATGAGCCGTAGTGCGCGTGTCTTGATGGAAGGCTGGGTACGTGTGCCTGCAGATGTGCTAAAAGAACACAAATGATGCCTTGAGCTTTAGTAATATAAAAACCATTGTCCGCGCAATGGTTTTTTTATATTCAGGTCAGCACCTTTAATACTCTAGACAGCTTCTTCTCATTAAAAATGATCTTGACTCTTGATAGAGCAAAATCAGCAGACGATTTCAAGCTGATAATTCAGGATATTTAGAGGTACAATGCAGGAATAAAGCGGCAAGTTCCTTATTCTTGTCATCGAAAATATATTGAACAACCGATCTGAGGCGAATGTGTCATCTACAACTGAGCTGTCAACCCATGCATTGACTCAAGCACAACATCGTATTCAACAGGACCTATTGACAGCATTAGATGCTTTTGCCATTACTGAGCCGCTGAAATCGGCTGTACACCATGCAGTGATGCTGGGTGGAAAACGTGTACGTCCAGCCTTGTGTTATGCCACAGCCGCGCTTAAACCGAATCAGAATACTGCTGCTGTGCGTCGTGCTGCAGTCGCAATCGAGTTCATTCATTGCTATTCACTAGCTCATGATGATCTGCCTTGTATGGACAATGATTTGCTGCGTCGTGGACAACCAACTTGCCATGTTGCCTTTGGTGAAGATACCGCGTTGCTTGCTGGCGATATTCTGCAATCCATGGCTTTTGAAATTTTAGGCAGCCGTCTGTTTGATCAGGGCCCTGCAGTTGAGCCAGCAATTGTATTAAAGCAGATGCAGATTCTGGCGACAGCATCTTCCAAGATGGTCAATGGTCAGGTTTTAGATCTGCAGTCTGAAGGGAAACGAATTGACCAGGAAGCATTAGAAACCATTCACCGTAATAAGACCGGTGCACTGATTAGCGCCGCGATTATGATGGCAGCGGTGACGATTTTTGAAGGTACCGATCTGGCGATTCCAAAACTGCGTGAATTTGGTCAGGCCATTGGTCTGGCTTTCCAGGTGCAGGACGATATTCTGGATATCATTTCTGATACTGAAGTATTAGGAAAAACGGCAGGCAAGGATGAACAGGTAGAGAAATCGACTTATCCTGCGCTTATGGGACTCGAGCAGGCAAAACAGTATGCTAAACAGTTGCATGATCAAGCCTTAAATGCTTTGGCTCACTTCGAAAGTCAGGCTGAAGAGTTGACTCAGATCACACAGTTCTTATTACATCGCAAAAGTTAATTTTCATAGGGATGTAGCGCATAAAAAAGAGGACATTTAGTCCTCTTTTTTATTTCAGCTCATTTTATTTGCTTTCATTGTACAGACGTTCTGCCTGTTCAAAACGGTCAGTAATTTCTTCTGTCGGCGCTTTGCCCATTAAGCTCACCACAATAATAGTGATCATTGAACAGATGAAACCTGGAATGATTTCGTACAGACCAGTGTCTGCAAACAGGTTTTTCCATAGGATCACAACAGTTGCACCCACAATCATACCGGCCAAGGCACCATTCAGGGTCATGCGTTTCCAGAACAGTGACAGGATAATCAATGGACCAAATGCAGCACCAAAACCAGCCCAAGCATAAGCAACCAGACCAAGCACTTTAGATTCCGGATTACCCGCCATCCAGATCGCAAGCAGGGCAATCAGTAGCACCATCAAACGACCGACCCAAACCAGTTCTTTCTGAGAAGCATTTTTACGCAGGAAAGATTTATAGAAGTCTTCAGTCAAAGTGCTTGAGCAGACCAGTAACTGACAGCTGAGTGTACTCATTACCGCAGCCAGAATTGCAGCCAGAACCACACCGGCAATCCATGGATTGAACAGAATTTTAGTCAGCTCCATAAATACGGTTTCAGGATTGGCATTGACCACACTTGCCAGTTCTGGATGTGCCTGGAAGTAAGCAATACCAAAGAAACCGGCTGCGACCGCACCACCCAGACACAGTATCATCCATGTCATGCCAATACGACGTGCATTCGGAATCGATTTCACCGAATCTGCTGCCATGAAACGCACCAGAATATGCGGTTGACCAAAATAACCCAGACCCCAAGCCAGTAAGGAAATAATTGCAACAAAGCTCAGATCACCCATGATATTCATGGCTTGTGGACGAGCCGCTTCAAGTGCCAAAGTGATTTGTGACATATCGGAGAAAGATAAAATAGCCACAATTGGTGTCAGCAACAAAGCAAAGATCATCAGACCCGCCTGAATCGTGTCAGTCCAGCTGACAGCCAGGAAGCCACCAATGAATACATAACTGATCGTCGCAATCGCGCTAATCCAGAGGGCAGTACTGTATGGCAGTTCAAACATGCTTTCAAACAGACGTGCACCTGCAACCATGCCTGAAGCGCAGTAAATTGCGAAGAAAATCAGGATCACGAATGCAGAAACCACACGCAGAACTTTTTTCTGGTCGTTAAAGCGGTTCGAGAAATAATCTGGCAAGGTCAAGGCATTGTGCTGTACTTCAGTATGTACACGTAAACGTCCAGCGACCAGGAGCCAGTTTAGCCAGGCACCGATGATCAGACCAATTGCAATCCACATTTCAGACAGACCTGAAAGATAAATTGCCCCGGGCAAACCCATCAGCAGCCAGCCACTCATATCGGAAGCACCAGCAGAAAGTGCAGTGACAAAACTACCTAAACGTCGGCCCCCTAAGATGTAGTCGGAAAAGTTTGTTGTCGCGCGATAAGCCATCAGGCCAATCACGATCATGGCAACAATATAAAATAGAAAGGTGATTAAGGTTGGATTTAGGGAGCTCATACGGTATCCATTTTTAAGTTGGACAGTAGATCGAAATAAGGATTATGGCAAATGTTATGGTCTTTAATCCGAAAGCCATGCAACATTAAATCCAGAAGATTTCAAAAATAAACGCGAAATTTAACCATAATTTCACAATCTTTGCTGAGATTTTCTTGATTTAAATGAAAATAGGCAGTCATTCGACTGCCTATTTGATTCATATTTCTTAACAGTTAATTGTTGCGACCCATAACGCCACGAATGGTATTCATAATATCTGCTGGCAAGACCACAGTCTTGGCATTTGGAGATTTCGCCATATCCTGCATGGCTTTTACATATTGCTCGCCAAGTAAGTAAGCCACAGGAATTTCTTTATCACCAATCGCCTGAGTCACCATATCAATAGCACGCTGTGAAGATTCAGCCAATACCACTTGTGCTTCCGCATCACGACGTGAGGCTTCAAGACGACCATCTGCTTCCAGAATGGCTGCCTGTTTTTCACCATCGGCTTTAGTTACTGTGGCACGACGTTGACGTTCAGCCGCTGCCTGTTCTTCCATCGCTGCCTGCATGGTATGCGATGGTTTGATGTCCTGGATTTCTACGGTTTTCAGGGTAATCCCCCAATCTGAAATATCATCCGAAATACTGGCTTTCAAACGTGCCTTAATATGATCACGAGATGACAAGGCATCATCCAGATCCATTTCACCGACAATCGAACGCAATGAAGTCTGAACCAGGTTCTGAATCGCCCAAGAATAGTTTTCAATCCCGTACACGGCTTTTTCAGGTGTAGTCAGGTTAATATAAGCTACGGCATTCATCAGCAAGACTGCATTATCACGGGTAATCACTTCCTGAGAAGGAATATCCAGCACGATATCTTTGGTCGTCACCTTATAAGCAACTTCATCGATATAAGGAATCACGAAGTTCAGGCCAGGATTCAGGGTAGAATGGTATTTACCCAGACGCTGTACAATCCATTTATAGCCTTGAGGAACAATTCGTACACCTTTGAAGATGGTGACGGCCACAAAGACCAGCAGGGCCAATACAATAATAGAACTTATACTCATGTCTTTTTCACCTTTTCCTTTTCTTAATTATTGCTATGTGGTTGTACCACCAGGTCATTACCGAGAATATCGACCACACGAACCCGGTCGCCAACTTGTACCGGACTAAGGGTACGACATTCCCATTCATCTGAACCGAGGACAGGGAGCGGAAAGCGGACTTTGACTTGACCGTGATCCAGATTGGTTTGAATCACCATCCCCACTTGGCCAATGGTGGCCTCACGTGACAGTCCGGCTTTGGTCTTGTCTGTAGACAGCGGTTTAATAAACTTGAACCAGGCCAGGGTACACAGCACAGAGAGAACGATCCAGGTCAGTAGCTGCGTGGTCAGTCCCATCATCGGGAACATCCAGTACAGAATACCCACCATAATGGCCCCAATACCAAACCAGAGTGCAGCAAATGCTGGCAGAATTAACTCTGACAGAATCAGGATAATGCCAAGTACAAACCAGTGCCACGGTTCAAGAACAAATTGCATAAATTAACCTATGTAATTCAAAATTAAATATTCATCATGATTTTTATCTTCACTTCAATGTAGCAGATGCAGCAGCGGATGAATACCTGCAATCCCGATTTAGAACCTGGCCTTGCGTGGTGGTTGTAATGCAGCTGGGGACTTGCTGAAATCGCTGATGGCCTTTTCAATGGCTCGGATTTTTAACTGGGCTGCCTTTTCACCTTCCAGAATCGTTTCATTACTCGATTTCAGATCCAGTGTACCAATATGTCCGACCTTCGGCTGAATGACCACGTTAGCCTGAGCCAGTTCTTCATTAATACTTTGCTGACCCATGATATTAATGGTCTGATCCAGCAGGCCAAACATGTTCATGGCTTTGTTGGCATCCGGACGCGCTGAGATATCAACTGCAATGACAATATCCGCTCCCATATCTTTGGCTGTTTTCACTGGAATTGGACTGACTAATCCACCATCGACATATTTGTTACCCCCAATCACCGCTGGCACAAAGACATTTGGAATACTGCAAGAGGCACGTACCGCCTGACCGGCATTGCCTTTGATAAAGTCAGCCTTACGGCCATTATCCAGGCGGGTAGCTACCGCAGCAAAACGGATCGGGAACTGTTCAATGGGTTTATTGGCCACGTTCTTATTTACATAATCCTGTAGCTTTTGACCGGCGATAATACCCTGACGGTTTAAGGTCAGATCACGAATATCCGCTTCTTTAAAATTAAGCGCAATTTGTTGCAGCTGATATGGAGTTTTACCGCTGGCATACAGACTGCCGACAAAACTGCCGGCACTGGTTCCAGTCACAATTTTAGGTTTAATTCCATGTGATTCAAGGACTTTAATCACGCCGATATGGGCAAAGCCTTTCGCTCCGCCACCACCCAAGGCAAGGGCAATGACAGGTTCACGGGCTTTAAGCGTCGGGGTAACAACAGGCTTCGATGGGCTTCTGTCACAGGCTGCAAGGCTTAGGCCCAAACAACCAATCATTGCATAACGAATTAATTTCATTCTAAAAATAGAGGATTAAATAAGCAAATTACGGTTATCAGAGCAAAAAAAAGACATTTTGCCTAGCGTTTTTTCACCAGTTTTTGTAAAGGCTTGGCAATCCAGTCCGGATTTTTTGCCGAGATCTTGCCTTCATAATGGCCATAGATCTGCTCCAGATCATATTCATAATCACCGGTTAAATGATATACGCCTAGGATATGAATGGTTTTAATATCATAGTCAAAAGAAAACATCACAATCGGCAGGTTGGCAGCTTTGGCAATATGATAAAAACCGCTACGGATTTTTTCCGGTGCCTTACGCGAACCTTCAGGTGCCATGCCTATCCAGATCCGATCAGTCTTGTTAATGATATCGACAATCTGTCGGGTATGTCCTTGAGGAGTATCACGTACCACCGGAACCACACCAATCCATTCCAGAATCGGTTTAAGTGGTGTACGGAATAAACTGTCCTTGCCAAAAATCGTGATCTGAATGCCGAGACCGAGCAGAGCATTAAAGCCCAACCAGGCATCAATATTAGAGGTATGCGGAGAAATGATGGCAACTGCTTTTGGAAAATTTGGAAATTCACCTTCCATTTTCCAGCCTTGAGCAAGAAAAAGCTTTTTATAAAATGTCCGGCTGAATTTACTGCCACGCCCAGGGACTAAAGCAGGCAGGTCAGGAAAGGAAGTATTTGCCATCTTATAAGACTCTTGAATTACGACAATATTCTTTGTTTTTTATTATATTATTCCTTCGTGATAATTTTTTCACTGGCAAAATATCCATGCCAGATGATGTTTTCTGGAATATTTGATCAGCCAAGGACTTTTAATGCCGGCCATGCGCAACCTCTATGTTTTGCTATTTTCCTTATACTGGGCGCAAGGTTTACCGGTGGGATTTATGACGCATGCACTTCCAGTAATTTTGCGTGCTCAAGGTGTATCTTTGACGCATATTGGGGGATTCGGCCTGCTGATGCTGCCTTGGTCAATCAAAGTCTTTTGGGCACCTCTAGTCGATCGTTATGGTTCTACAAAAGGCCATTATCGTAGCTGGATTATTCCCGCACAGTTATTGTCTGTCATCGTACTCATCATCCTGTCCTTTATACCAATTGAGGCATTAAATCAGCCAGTTTATCTGCTGGCTTTTTTTGTGGCACTGCTATTTATGAATGGCATTGGGGCGACACAGGATATTGCTACGGATGGACTCGCGGTCAATATTCTGAAAAATGACCAGCAACACTGGGGCAATACCTTTCAGGTGATGGGTTCACGTCTGGGTTTTATTGTCGGTGGGGGTGCCATCCTATGGCTTTTGGATGTCCTGCAATGGCAAACGACGTTCCTGATTTTAGCAGCTCTGGTCTTTCTGAATACTTTACCCATACTTTTATTTAAAGAGCCGCAACATGAAAACCTGAACGAGATTGCCTGGGCCCAGCAAAATAAATTCCAGTTAAAAACCTATTTTCAATATTTTCTCCAACAGCCTACTTTACGCTGGTGGCTGGCGATTCTGGTGACGTTTAAAATTGCGGATGGCCTGTCTGGACCTCTATTAAAACCGTTAATGGTAGATATGGGGCTGAGTTTTAGCCAGATCGGGGTTTACGTGACTATGTTCGGTGCATTTGCGGCGCTGATTGGAGCAGGGTTGGCTGGTTGGTGCCTGAAAATATTTTCCCGCGCCCGAACCTTGATGGCTTTCTCAATTATCAAGATTATCACTTTAATGGCGTATGCCTGGCTGGCAATGAAATACGAAGCCAAACAGTCAGTTGCACCCGTGGTGATTTACTTGATTAATGCGGCTGAAGATATGATTTCTGCCATGTTACTGGTGGTGATGCTGACTTTAGTTATGCAATACAGCCGTAAACATCTGGCGGGAACGGACTTCACATTTCAAGTAGCGATCATGGCGACGGTGAGTGGCGGGCTTTATAGCATAAGTGGAATATTAGGAGATAGATTGGGTTATCAGGATTATCTGTATAGCATCGTTTTTATTGCAATATTGTGCTTAATCCCGATAAGCGGTTGGATAAAATACCGTAAAATTGATTGAAAAATTATCTAAATCAAATGTTTGATTGAATATTAGCCTAAAGTACTAAAAAGAATATATAAATACATTTTTAATAATTTTGTAATATAAAGACGTTGTGTATGATTTGTTACAAAATAAACCAAAGGATTATTGAAATGAAAACCAAGTTAGCAACAGCAATTGCATTCAGTCTTTTGGCGGGGACAACTTTTGCGGCACCGACTTTCTATGGTGAGGTTGACGTATCTATAGATTATCTACCAGAAGATAATGCCAATGGTAATCGTGATGTTGTAGAAGTAAACAGCAATAATTCATTCCTTGGTTTAAAAGGTGATGAAAAACTGACTGATCGCTTAAGCGCGCTGTATCAAGCTGAATTCACCTTATATACCGATGATGGGCAAGGTGGGGATGGAAATGATACTTTTGTACCACGTAATATTTTCATTGGTTTAAAAGATACCCAATTAGGTACATTAAAACTGGGTAAGATCGATACTCCAGTAAAACAATTATCTTCTGTGGTAGATACATTCAATAACTATATTGATAACAAAGCTGATGTCGCGGGTATCTTTACAGGCGAAAACCGTATTGATAATGTGGTTGTATACGAGTCGCCTGCATTTACAGTAGCAGATGGTAAACTGAATGCTAATTTATTACTTGCAACTGGTGAAGCAAGTGGCGTAGCTAAATCCAACGGGGGGGCAAAGGTTGCAGGTCGTGGTCTGGGTGATGCCTTCTCTGCATCTTTAGTGTATGACAATAAGAAAGTGATCGCGGGGATTGGTTACGATAAAGCAATTCCCTCTAACTTTGCTGGTCGTGGTTTCCAAAATGCATCAGAACCAGAAGTCACTGCTGGAGTTGCAGGTAGTGCATTTGCAGCAGCAAATACAATTCGTGCGATCGGCCGTATTAACCTAGATAATAGTTTAGCACTTAAAGCACTTTATCAAACTTCTGAAGTTGATACTGTTGCGGGTAATGACGTTGCTGCTGCATCGATTGATGATCAACAAGCATGGTTGATTGGTGCTGAATATAATTTGCCAAATGCAAAAAATTGGACAGTAAAAGGTCAATATAGTCAAAGTACAACTGAATTCACTACTACTAAATCTGATTATGAAGCTCAACAAATTCTTGTGGGTGCAGACTATGCATTTAGCAAGCAGGTGAAAGCATATGGCTATGCAGGTTATTTAACTCTTGAACAAGGTTCAAATGAAACTAAACAACCAGTTCTAGGTACAGGTTTCGAATACAAATTCTAATTTAGACTTTGTATGCTGAAAAAAGGCGATGTTTTTACATCGCCTTTTTATATGGAATTTTGTATAGCTTATGAGTTTAAACCCATTAGCAGCAGGGTTTGAGCTGTTAAAGTAAACACAAAAGTTTGATGTAACTATTATGACTGTACGAGCTGTTTTATTTGACCTGGATAATACACTGACACATCGCGATTTGAGTGTACAGGCTTATAGTCGCTATCTGGCGGAGCAATATAGTCAGATGCTAAATCTAGCCGATATCACAAAAATTACCGAGATCGTACGCCGTATTGATAATGGTGGCTATCCGAAAAAAGAACTGCTGACCCATTCCACAATTGGTGGATCAGTTGCTTTTGCGCTTCTGCAAGAATTGTCTTGGCAATCTCAGCCAGCATTAGAAGAATTGAGTGATTTCTGGTTCCAGAATTTTGGCCAGTTCGCCGTCGCCATGCCGCAAGCAGAAAACTTATTGCAATCACTTAAAGCCGCAGATTATAAACTGGCGATTATTTCTAATGGTGGACATGACACCCGGATGAATATTATTAACGGGCTGGGGTTTGCTCATTATTTTGATGAAATCATGAGTTCAGGTCTGGTTGGCATCAGTAAGCCAAATCCTGAAATTTTTCAATATACTGCGCAAAAACTTGCTGTGGCTCCAGAGCATTGTCTTTATATTGGAGACCATCCTGTCAATGATATTCAAGGTGCACAGAATGCTGGTATGCAGACTTTATGGATGGAAGGATTCCATACGCCTTTACAGCAGATAGAACACAAGATCCAGAATCTGGCTCAAGTGCTGGATTATCTCAAACATTAAGTCTGACGCTGGGTATTGATGGCTTTGATCCATTTGCAATATTCACAGCGCTGGCAGATCGCATCTGGACTAGACAGCAACACCACGTTGCCGCAATGCAGACAGGCATAATAAGTATGTGGTTCAACTTTTGTAATGAGATCCTTTTGGGCTTTAGGAAATAAGGGCAAGCCATAACGGACTTCTTCGGGACTGTAAAAGAGTATGCTGAATTTACCATCGCTTTCCAGCAGTCCAGTACGAATTTGTCCCAAGTGTTCAGCACCTTGCTGGCGCATTTCGGCAAAGAATTCATCATGCGACATTTTGCCTTTGGAAATATGCTCAAGCACCATTTCACCATTTTCCACAATATAAAGTGGTTTGCCTTCGAGCAGATCTTCGAAGGACTGATATTGCATGGTCAGGTAAGTGGTAAGACGGTATAAAATAATGATGGTAGACATGACGATAAACGCCTGCAGCAAAGGCAGTGTTTCATCGAACATAGGATCGCCTGCGATCGAACCCAAAGCCAAGATAATTGCGACTTCGAAAATAGAAAGTTGACGTACCCCACGTTTACCGGTCAGGCGCAAGAATACAATGATCATGGTATACATGACCAAGCAGCGCAGCAGAATTTCGCCAATAAAGGTCCAGTCAGTGTCATGGATAAAAATCGTGAAAAAATCCATAGGCTTAGCTCATATTTCCTTAAGTGAACTGAGTGTAGCAATGAACTTGGATGCGAAGTTTAGTGATTATGTTTATACAGGTAAGATCTCGATATCATCAGTTATCAATTAGCCGATGATGAACATGAATTACCAATTTAAAAATATTATATTTTTCAATTAATAACAAAACTATAAAACTCCAACGACATTCAAGTTTGAGAATGGAATCTTTTGTGCTTGTTTCAAATTTCCGCTCTGTTTTAATAATACCCGTCTGAATTTTTAATATCATAATCATTATTGTAGATATTATTTTATTAATAAATCAGTTTCTTAATTATATCGTATGGAAAATTAATGTATGAATATTCATGCATTTTGACAAGATGATTGATAATAAGGGTGGGTGAATAGATGAAAAAGGCCATGTTATGTGCAGTTGCTTTTGGACTAATGAATACGGCATGTGCGGATGCAGACTGGGATTATAAGCATACCCATCAGTGGGGTTCACTGAGCGATAAATATGCTGCATGTAATAGCGTAAATCAGTCACCTATTAATATCGAAGGCAGCGTAAAGGCAGAACTGGAACCTTTAAAGTTCAGCTATAACACCATGATTCATGCGATCGAGAATAAAGGTCATACCGTGCAGGTGGATTTTGCTCAAGGTGGCGAATTGCAGCTGGACGGCGATACCTTTGTGCTGAAACAGTTTCATTTGCATAGCCCGAGTGAAAATCTGATCAAGGGTAAAAGCTATCCACTAGAAATTCATTTTGTGCATGCCAATACTAAAGGTGAACTTGCTGTGGTCGGCATGATGTTCGAGCAGGGTGCAGAAAGCCAGATGCTCAAACGTATGTGGAATCGTTTGCCGAAAAAACAAGGTGAAAAAGTGGTATTAAGCAAGCCGCAACCGGTGAATCAGATGCTGCCTAAAAACCTTGATTATTATCGCTTTAGCGGGTCACTGACGACACCACCATGTTCGGAAGGGGTACGCTGGCTAATTCTGAAAGATATTCAGCAGGCTTCGGCGCAACAGATTGCAGCGTTCTCCAAACTTATGGGACATCCGAATAATCGTCCGATTCAGCCCTTAAATGGACGAGTTATTGTTGAAAATTAATTGATAACTTCCTTAAGCAGACTGCGGTCTGCTTTTTTTATTTGCAGTAAATCAGCAGTCACTTAAAAGTTTTAAGGATAAAATAGCATTTATTTGCTTTGCCTGTTTGCCATGTCTTTTGATTTGAAAACCACTGTTCAGCCCGATGCCGATCTTACTCCGCAGCAGAGAAAGCTGAACCGTCTGATTGATAAAATTGAACAGCAGCAGCTTGAACTGAAGCAGTGGCAGCAGGCGCAGGAACAGATTCAGCAATATACCCGTCAAACCTTGATGCCGGTCTATCATGAGTTACATACAGTGCTGTTTCAGCAACTGGAACAGTTATGGAAGCATTTGCATGAGGCAGAATTTTCCAAGGCCGAGGCGACGCAGCTAGATGTTAAAATCCAGTATCTTGCGGCTTATTTAACCGACTCCCAATCTTTATCAAAACAACAGGCCGAAATTGTTGATGAGATTTATAATTACTATCAACAGCATATTGAACATAGCCAAGCCAGAAAAAATAAAAAGCAAAGCGTAAAGGATGTTGAGCTGTTCTTTGCTGATGACGATATTTCGGATCAGGCAGCACCTGAAGATTTTGAAGAATGGGATAGCGAAAAGTATAGTCAGGCACGAGAGCAGGCCAAGCTCAAACGTCAACAGGAAAAACTGGAACAGGCGGCGAAGTTGGCAGAGCAGTCTTTAAAAACAGTGTATTTAAAAATTGCGGCAACCATTCACCCGGATCGTGAACCGGATGAAGCCAAGAAAGTAGAAAAGACTGAGTTACTACAATGCGCGAATGAGGCCTATGCGGCGCAGGATTTATTTTATTTACTGAAATTGCAAATCCAGATTGAGCAAAATCGGGGTGTTTCACAAAAGGGTTTAAGTTCCGAGCAGCTAAAGTTTTATCAACTGGCTTTGGATATGCAAAGCCAGAAACTGGATGAGCAAATAGAAGAAATTATTCAATTGTTGAGCTGGAATAAAAAAGGCCATATAGGCAAGGTGAAAATTACCGATTTATATAAGCAGGTGGATGCAGATACTTCAGCGCTGAAAAAAGCAGTTAAAAAGGGGAGAAAGAACGGTTGAAGTATATGAAGAAGGTAAGTGGGGTGGAGATGTTGATGGAGCATCAAGTTCTTTAGTTTCCCTCACCCCTTGCGAAGCCGTGCTTCTCATCCCAAGGGGAGAAGGAGCTGTATGTGATTTTATAATTTCATCCAATCCAAAATGAAAGTTCCCTCTCCTGAGCAAGTTTTAAAGCACTGCTTTAAAACGAAGCGCAAGTGAGGGTTAGGGAGAGGTTATGAAAATCTGTTATCCTCCCGCAAAATAATAAAAACAAAATCCCATGAACAAAAAACTCGATCCCCAACTACTTATCTTTGCCAAATCCATGCACCACACCGCCACTGATGCTGAAAATCTCATGTGGCAAATACTCCGTGCCAAGCGATTTATGAATTTTAAATTTCGACGTCAGTATGTGATTTTAAATATTAATTCATATCCATTATTTTAGGAGATTGACTTATAATTATGCTAAATTAAAAGGTGTGAGAAATTTATTTAAGTTTTTGAATACTAAAACCTTTTTTTAATTGAAATGTGTTCAAATTTATATGATAACTAAGTTGGGGTGGGCGATGGATAAAATTGAATTTTACTTTAAAGTATTAGCGAGATATGACCTTTATGTACAACTTGCTAATACGAAGGCTTCAAACCAAATAACATTCTTATCAAGTATTTTAGTTGCTATAACTGCTCTGGTTGGTTGGGGAATTTCCTTTACTAACATGGATATTTTAGGCTGTATGACTATAGTTTTATATGGGTTTTTTTTATACTGCTGCGGTGAGTGGTATATGCATTGTATGAATGTAATACAACCAAACAGGAAAAGAAGCAAAAGTGATAGTAATAGTGATGTGAAAATTGACGAAGATGAACTTTCAACTATTTTCTATAGTGACGTGGCAAAATTCAAAGATTTACAAAGCATCAAAGACAAAGTTGAGGCAAAAGACGAACAGAGTCATTTAGATGATCTAATTAATCAAGTTTATATAATGGCGAGTGTTACCGAAAAAAAATTTGATGATTATCAAAAAATTCAGCCTTGGTTAATAAGTGCAGTTGTAATAAGCATATTCATTCTGTTGTTAACGTGTATATCTAAGATCAATTAAATAATATTAGAGTCTAAAAGATGAGTTTTAAATTTTCAAAAAATGATTTTGATAACTATGTAAATCAAGGGATTAAGAAGAAAGACCTAATTCTGGACTCTATCAAAGGTGAATCAGCTATTGGCTTAGATTCACAGTATAAGAGTACAGGCAGGCTGAGTGAAAGTAATGAAGGGCTAGTTTTGACAATTAACGAGCCTCAGCAATATCAGTTACAATCACAAATTAGAGAGGCATTTGGCCGTTCTAACACTATAAATACAAGAGGGATTGCTGACCATCAAGATTTTAGCGAGCTAATACATGGTGGTCAGATGAACCACTTTATTACAACAATATTTGTTGATATTAAAGGTTCAACAAGTTTGTCATTGAAATACCCTGATGATCTAGAATTTATATATAAGTTTAAGAATGCTGTAATTAAGAGTTGTATTGAAGTTATTCATGCCTTTGATGGGTGCGTACATCGAATTATGGGTGATGCAGTATTAGGTTTTTTTGGGTCATCAGAGATTGATAGACCTCAATCGATTTTGGACTGCTTGAATGCTGCTGCAATGCTTACAGTAGTATTAGAGCATACAATTAAGCCATGGCTTCAAGAACAAAAAAGTGATTTTAATGTTCTAGATTTCGGTTTTCGAGTTGGTTGTAATTTCGGTAATGATGATGAAGTTTTATGGGGTAACTACGGCTTTGGTCAAATTGGAGAGATTTCCCCTACTGGATTACCTGTTGATCTTGCGGCTAAATTACAGAGTTTAGCTAGCAAAAATCAAATTATGATGGGACAAGGATTATTAGAGTTTTTTAACTTTCCGAACGATTTCTGTAAGATTAAAACAGTAATTAGGAATGGAGAAACTATTGAAAAAGAGTTTATTTATCCTAATTATAAGAAGGCTGACGGTACTGATTTGAATTATATTATGAGATCGTTAAAAACACATAAATATATATTAGGATTGCCATTGCCACTTGATTTAAAACAAATGATATCAGTAAATGTTAATGCTGATGAAAAAGTAATACCTAATAATAATTTTAAATTAAAAGCAGAAGTGACAAGTCCTAACGGAAATATTGAAAATTATTATTCTAATTCTAGAGTAATTAGAAAAGATTCAAAGATTAAAGCTATATTAAGTGGTGAAAATATTAGATTGCTTCAGAGATATAAAGTTATTTTCTATAAGAAAAATCATTCAGGATTTAATGATGAAGAGATTTTAAAAACGTATCTTCAAGAAGAAATAGACGATAATGATATTGATGTTGGACAAGCTCAAAGTATTTCAACTTTTTTTAAAGTTGGAGAGTTCCAACGAGATTGTAATTTCAAAGGTTTACACTATATTAAGTGTGAAGTAAAGGATACTAGTGGTAGTGTAATATTTAGAGATTATATTTACGTACCAATAGAATAGTAAAATCTTATAAATTGTATTATATCAAAATCCCCTCACTAAGAGGGGATTTTTAAAATCAAACTACAGCATTAAAGCGCCGCAATCTGCTCCATATTCGCTTTAATCTTCGCTAATTGGTCAGCAAACTCAGCAAGTTTTACTTTCTCGCCTTCAACCACAGCAGCAGGTGCTTTCGCCACAAAACCTTCATTAGAAAGTTTAGTTGCAATCTGGTCATGCTGTTTTTGAACCTTGTCTAAGTCTTTTTGTAGACGACCCAATTCCGCTTTAGGGTCAATTAAACCCTTCATTGGAACGAATACAGAAACATGACCAACAACACTTGATGAAGACAATGGCGGTTGTTCAGCATCAGCCAAGAAGGTAATACTTTCAACTTTTGCCAATGCTTTAAACAATGGTTCAATACGTGCGATTTGCGCTTTTTCCGCATCAGTTGTATTTTGCAGAAGAACAGGCAACAAACGCGCATTACCTAGACCCATCTCACCACGGATGTTACGTACCGCACCAATCAAACCTTGTAGCCATTGCATATCTGCTTCAGCCTGGTCATTAATCAACGCTTGCTCAGCAACAGGGTATGGCGCCAACATAATGGTTTCGCCAGTGATGCCGAGTTTAGGTGCAAGTGTTTGCCAGATTTCTTCTGTAAGGTACGGCATTAACGGATGTGCCAAACGTAACGATGCTTCCATCACAGAAAGAAGAACACGACGTACTTCAGCTTTACGCTCTTCAGACACATTTTCATCGTTCAGAACCGGTTTGGTTAATTCAACATACCAGTCACAGTATTCATTCCAAATGAACTCGTAAATCGCTTGCGCAGCCAAGTCTAAACGGTAGGTTGCAAATGCTGTTTGCACCGCTTGTTCCGCTTTTTGCAGACGGCTTACGATCCATTGTTCAGGCAATTCCCAAAGGTCTTGACGTGCTTCTGAACCAATCGTTTGACCTTCGACATTCATCATCACGAAACGCGTTGCGTTCCAAATTTTGTTGGCAAAGTTACGGTAGCCTTCAACACGTTTCATGTCGAACTTAATGTCACGACCAGTGTTGGCAAGCGCACAGAATGTGAAACGAACCGCATCAGTACCGTAAGATTGAATCCCTTCAGGGAATTCCTTACGGGTTGATTTTTCAATCTTCGCCGCTTGTTTTGGATTCATCAAACCTGTGGTACGTTTTTGTACCAGTGTTTCAAGATCCACACCGTCAATCAGGTCTAATGGGTCAAGCACGTTACCCTTCGATTTAGACATCTTCTGACCTTCACCATCACGTACCAAACCATGTACATACACAGTTTTGAACGGTACTTGTGGCGTACCATCTTCATTTTTCATGAAGTGCATCGTAAGCATGATCATACGAGCAACCCAGAAGAAGATGATGTCAAAACCTGTCACCAATACATCAGTCGGGTGGAAGGTATTTAAGAAATAGTTTTCTTTATCTTTCGCTTCGTCACCTGTCCAACCTAAAGTTGAGAATGTCCAAAGACCTGATGAGAACCATGTATCTAACACGTCTTCGTCTTGGTTCAATTGAACATCGGCAGGAATGTTATTTTTCGCACGTACTTCAGTTTCGTCACGACCAACGTATACATTGCCGTCCGCATCGTACCAAGCAGGGATACGGTGCCCCCACCACAATTGACGTGAGATACACCAGTCTTGAATGTTGTTCATCCAAGCCATGTACATGTTGCTGTATTGCTCAGGTACAAACTTGATACGACCGTCTTGAACCGCTTCAATGGCAGGTTTCGCAAGTGGCGCGATCTTCACATACCATTGGTCTGTCAATAACGGCTCAACGATTACGCCAGAACGGTCACCGCGAGGTGGTTTAAGCGTATATGGTTGGATCTGGTCTAACCAGCCTTCAGCTTCTGCTTGTTCAACTAACTTTTTACGTGCTTCAAAACGTTCTAAGCCAACGTATTCGCTAGGCGCAGGAATAGTTTTAGAGATTTGCTCCCCGGCTTTGGCGATGTATTCAAACTCAGCCAACACTTCAGCATTTTTGTTGAAGATGTTGATGATTGGCAATTCGCAACGTTTACCTACTTCATAGTCGTTAAAGTCATGCGCAGGAGTGATTTTTACACAGCCTGTACCGAATTCTTTGTCGACATATTCATCTTTAACGATTGGAACAGCACGACCTGTGATTGGCAGAATGATGTTTTGTCCGACCAAGTGTGCATAACGTTCATCATCAAGCGCAACCGCAACCGCCGTATCACCGAGCAAAGTTTCAGGACGAGTCGTTGCCACAACGATATGATCTTTACCATCGTGCGTACGAAGTGACTTGTCTTCAAAGAAATATTTGAAGTGCCAAAGTGAACCTGCTTCTTCTTTATCAGACTCAACTTCTAAATCAGAAAGCGCAGTTTGAAGTTTAGGATCCCAGTTCACCAGACGTTTACCACGGTAAATCAGACCTTCTTCATGCAGTTTAACGAACACTTCTTTCACTGCGTTAGATAGACCTTCATCCATGGTGAAGCGTTCACGTGACCAGTCAACTGAAGAACCTAGGCGACGGATTTGACGGGTAATGTTACCGCCAGATTGTTCTTTCCATTCCCATACTTTTTCGATGAACTTTTCACGCCCTAGGTCATGACGGCTGATGCCTTGCGCACCCAACTGACGCTCTACCACCATTTGCGTTGCAATACCTGCGTGGTCAGTACCCGGTTGCCATAAAGTATTTTTACCCGACATACGGTTGTAGCGCGTCAACGCATCCATGATGGCATTGTTAAAACCATGACCCATGTGCAAGCTACCGGTGACGTTTGGTGGCGGAATCATGATACAGAAAGACTCGCCTTTTTCAGACGGCTTGAAGTAACCGCGCTCCTCCCAGGTTTGGTACCATTTTTTCTCGATCTCGGTCGGATCGTAAGTTGTAGCAATATTTTGCGCTGAATCAGTCATAGTTCGAACAGATCAAAAGTGGATAAAAAATTGCATCTATTGTAGCAAAAAAAATGGCGGCTGCGGCAGCTTAACCAAAAGCAAACTTTAAGCAATTGGCAGTAAGCTGAACTCATCGTATGATAGCAACAGCGCCAGACAACTCATCACAAAATTTAAATAACAAGATGAATATTAAGGATAAGAAGATGAGCTATAACATTTCCCTGAAAATACAGCCAGAAACTCACTATCGTTTCCGCGATATTCATTCCCGTCTTAATAGTGGTGATCAAACCAGTCTGTCCAAAGCCTTGGGTGAAAACCTCACGGATATTGCCTGTGAAATTATTGATCAGGTCTTTGGCCGCCTTGCGCGTCTTTCAAATTCTGCGGATCGCGAGTCTGAAAAAGTCGTTCAGCAAATTGTTGAGACCACACGTAAATATATGCCATGGTCAGTGTCATTTTTTGGCAATGAACGGCTGATTCCAATGGTGAATTATCTTTATGAAATGACCCATGAAATTGAAGGCGATTATTACGTGCGTTATCCCATTCAGAAGACACTGGCGATCGAATTACTCGGCTATGTAAAAGAAATGGAAAGTGGCAATCATCACTGTGTTTCACCTGCCTTAAAGACTTTTATTGAAGTGGTGGATCAGGGGGTTACCCATCTGGTACGTCAACCCAAAAACATGCTGAAGTTCAATATGGTGGTTGATAAAACCCTGAATGGTGTGATTAATTTAACTACGCAGCTCGGTTATAAGCGTTTTGACAAGTTGGGAAGCCTGTATGATGCACCGACTATCAGTCATTACTTCGAGCATTTTTTAGCGTTTTTAGAAGATGAAGTAAAACAGACATCGGATATTTAAAAGAGATAGAGGGATCAATGGCAAAGCTGGAAAGTTTAAATGGAAAAGTGGTCTGGATTACCGGAGCATCTTCAGGGATTGGTAAGGCAGTCGCGCAGGAATGTGCGTCACAGGGAGCGCAGGTAGTTTTAACGGCACGCCGTTTTGAAGAACTGGAAAAAGTCCGTGCAGGACTGGTGAAACCTGATCAACACATCTCAGTCGTAGCTGATATTACTGATGAAAGTCAGGTACGTACGGCTTATGAACAGGTGCTGAGTGAAAAGGGACGTATCGACTGGCTGATCAATAATGCCGGTTTAAGTCAGCGTGCCCTGATTGCCGACACCACCATGCAGACTGAACGCGCCATTATGGAAGTCGATTATTTCTCGCAGGTGTTTTTGACCAAAACGGTTTTACCGACGTTTTTAAAACAGCAGTCTGGACGTATTGTATTTATTTCCAGTGTGGCAGGTTTGCTGGGGACACAATATCGCGCATCTTATTCCGCTGCTAAAGGTGCAATACATATGTGGGCGAACAGCCTGCGTGCTGAAGTGTCGGATCAGGGTATTCAGGTCTCGGTGATTTTCCCGGGCTTTGTCAAAACCAATGTCTCTTTTAATGCCCTAAATGGTGAAGGCAAACCGCAAGCCAAGCAGGACGAAGCGATTGAAAATGGTTTAGAGGCTGATGATTTTGCTAAACAGACGGTGAGGGCGTTACAGCAGGGCGAGGAATACATTGTGGTTGGTGGCAAGAAAGAAAAACTGGGCGTACTGGTTTCCCGTATTTCACCCAAAGTTCTGTACAAGATGATCCGTAAAACCAAAGTAAAATAAATCATCCAGATTAAAAAAGGGCAGGAGTGCCTTTTTTTATGTCTCTTAAAACATCAATAAAAATAACCATACTTAAAAATGCAATTCATTTCTGGAGGATTGCCTTTACAGGGAATGCAGCCGATAACATGGATATGCAGAAAATTACCTTTTCACTCTGGTACTTAAGCCAAAAGCCGGTATGTTAATTAAAAATAACAGCCAACTGGAATAAGCTCATTCGATGAAAACACCGGTGCCAGACTACCTCAAGCATGTTTTAACTTCCTGCCGTGACAATGAAAAAGGTGCCCTGGCAGATTATATTCCTGAGCTGGCAGCAGTAGACCCGGATAAGTTCGCTTTGGCACTCTCTACCGTAGATGGCACGATCTATTCAACCGGTGATGACGAAGTTGAGTTCACCATGCAGTCTATGTCCAAGCCTTTTGCCTATGCCTTGGCTTTGCAGAAAGTCGGCTTGACCAAGGTCATGGAAAAAGTAGGCGTGGAGCCTTCGGGTGAGGCCTTTAACCAGATTTCACTGGAGAAGGATTCCAATATTCCAAAAAATCCGATGATCAATTCGGGTGCAATTACCACCCATTCTCTGATTCCCTATAAACGGACGGTGTCCCGTGCAGAGCAATTGCGCCGTTTTTTAAGTGGTTTGGCTGGGCGTGAACTGAGTTTTGATACAGATGTGTATACCTCCGAACTGAAAACAGCGTTTCGTAACAGATCCTTGGGCTATATGCTGCGTACCGTCGGGGTGCTGGAAGAAGATCCAGAAGCGATTGTTAATGGCTATATCAAGCAGTGTTCAATCAAGGTGACGGTCAAAGACCTGGCGATGATCGCCGGGGTACTCGCCAACGGGGGAATTCAGCCACAAACTGGTAAAAAATTGCTGGACCGTTCTGTAGTGCGGCAAGTCCTGAGTGTGATGCTCACTTGCGGCATGTATGATGCTGCCGGTGACTGGCTGACCAGCGTGGGTATTCCGGCCAAAAGTGGGGTTGCAGGCGGTATTATCGGCGTGTTACCTGGACAGGTGGGTATCGCCGTGTTTTCTCCGAAAATTGATGAGCATGGACATAGTGTACGTGGCGTCGATATTTTTGAACGTATGTCCCGGGAAATGGGTCTACATTTGATGGAAGGGACACCATCGGCACAAACTATTTTGCAAAGTCGTTATCTCACCGGTAAACGTGATCATGTGGTGGTGTATGAACTACGTGGCGTATTGCAGTTTACTGAATCGGAAATGCTGTTGCGTATTTTGGAAGATGAACCGGAAGGCAAAAAACGAATTGTGTTGGATCTGACCAATTTGACCTTAATTCATAATGTCGGTGCCCGGATGTTATTTGAAGGTGTGGCCCGTTTGAAGAAGGATGGCCATCCAGTCGTGGTGGTTGACTCGGAAGGAATTTTAAGTGAAGCCCAGATGAAGGGAAATAAAAGGGTCGTGGTCAAAGAAAAACTGACCAAGTATCTGGAAAAATTTCAATAAATATTTTTCTGTCATCTTGATTGAAAGTAAGGTTTATCATCCTCGCCAGGAAATTAAAAAGTCTCGAGAGTTCGAGGCTTTTTAATTCATGAAAATCTTATTTAATATGTTCAGCAATATCGCTAAAGATCACACCTAACCCATGTGCACCTGCATCAGGATAGCCTAAACTACGATCCCCGACCGTACCGGCACGACCCATACGCGCCACGATGTCTTTGGTAGATTCTGCACCTTTTACAGCCGCCGCTGCACCCAAGACAAAGTTTTCTTTAAACGTCTTGTCGGTATTGGCTGACCAGGAATCTGCACATGGCACTAAGGCATCAATCAGGGTTTTGTCACCCACCACAGCGCCACGACCAAATGAACGCTCACCAGTAGTTTGAATACCTTTCACTGCCGCTTGTAGCATCTCGGCAAAATCTGCCACAGTTAATATCGTTTTACCTTGAATGGCTTTACTTGCTGCACGGAAAGCAGAACCCCAAATAGGCCCTGATGCACCGCCACAGTGTTCCATAATAATCATGGAACTGTTTAGCAAGAATTCATCCATGTGCGGTGCTTGAATCAGGCTTTGCCATTCACGTTTCAGTTGTTTAAAGCCTTTGGCCACACTCATACCAAAATCACCGTCACCTGCATGCGCATCCAGCTCGCAGAATGGCACTTCATTTTTGATAATACAGGCCGCCATCACGTCGACAACATAACGCATGTTTTCAATCGTGAATTGCTCATTCTGAATTTCAGCATGTTCAGCTTGGGTTTCAACTTCGGTATTGGCGGTTTGTTTTGCGGCTGCGTCTTGTGCTGCAAATTCAAATGGTAGAGCAGGCGAGCCATCCAGCTTAAAGGCAGGGGTGTTGGCTTCAGCATCTAAGTAGCCTTTTAGCTCATCATCTACCGCAAGAAGTGATACTGATGCACCGTTCATGTCGATACTGGTCATATAATTGCCAACGAATGTACGGTAAATCTTGATGCCTTTGCGCGCCAAATGTTCGCACACATCGTTATTAAAGACATACAGCTCTTGCATTGGTGTTGAACCAAAGCCGTTCACTAGAACAGCAACTTCAGTCAGATCAGGGCGATCGAGGAACAAGTCATCGATAATACGTTGTGCCAGTTCTTTGGATGGCAGGATTTTTTCACGGCGGATACCCGGTTCGCCGTGGATGCCGACGCCGTATTCCATTTCATCATTCGCTAAGGTGAAGGTGGGCGTGCCTTTGGCAGGAACAGTACATGAAGTGTAGGCGAAACCAAGACTAATCACGTTATCCGCTGCTTTTTGAGCCACAGCTTTGACTTCCGCAAGCTCTAAACCTTTTGATGCTGCTGCACCTGCAATTTTATGTACAAATACAGTACCCGCCACGCCCCGACGGCCGACCGTGTAGAGGCTGTCCTTGACTGCAATATCATCTGCTACTTTTACATAATCGACTTTAATGCCATCTTCGATAGCTAAAGCTGCGCCATTCTGGAAATTCATCATATCGCCAGAATAGTTTTTAATAATCATTAGGACGCCTTTGTCAGTCGCGACTTGCTGCAAGGCTTTATAGACCTGAATTTGTGAAGGAGAGGCGAACACGTCACCACATACGGCAGCGTCCAGCATGCCTTGGCCGACAAAGCCCGCATGAGCAGGTTCATGACCGCTACCACCACCACTGATCAGGGCGACATTTTGGTGTTTTTCTTTTCTGGAAATAATTTTATAAGCTTCATTAAATGCCAGTTCTGGATGTGCCAGGACAAAGCCTTTGCACATTTCGACAACGATGTTTTCAGCACCGTTCATGAGTTTCTTCATTAGAACACCAATAGTCATTGATTTGGGAGATAAATTTATTGGTCTATTATTCATGAAAGTGATGATTTTTGCTGACTTATAAATGTAATAACGAACAATTTTAGAATGATGGGTTAGAAAAGGGGCGGTTTTGATTTATTAAATTACCTCTCCCTAACCCTCTCCTAAAAGGAGAGGGAACTTCCGTTATAAGTAGGAAATCACAAGACACTCCCTTTACTTATGGGAAAGGGCTTGGGGTTAATTAAGCTAAGTCTTTATTTGACTTATTATTGAGAAATTAATTTTCTGTTTCTGTTTCTGTTTCTGT
>NZ_AJXD01000034.1:0-33641 GCF_000264725.1 Acinetobacter sp. HA
GCATCTGAGGTGAATTTTGTTTGGAATTATGTGAATGATTTAGGATTTAAACATCTCAAGCGTAAGGGTGAATTTCTATCGGCATACGATATTGCAGAATACACCAAAGGTACTTCTAAGGAATGCAACCTGCATAGTCAAACTGTTCAAGCCATTACAGAAGAACTTATTACCCGAAGAAAGCAATTTAAAAAAGCAAAGCTGAAATGGCGTGTAAGCAACAAAAAATCAGCAAGACGATCTTTGGGTTGGATACCATTTAAAAAATCAGGATTCAAGTATGCCGATGGCTGGGTTGAGTACGGGAAAACTAAATTCAACTTATGGGACAGTTATGGTATAGGCAAATACAAGGTTAAAACTGGCTCATTTGTTGAAGATAGTCGTGGGCGCTGGTATGTGTGCCTCGTGGTTGAATCATCTAAACAAGAAAAACCAATAGCAACCAAAGCCATAGGCATTGATTTAGGTTTAAAAGATATTGCCACCTGCTCTGATGGCACAGTGATCACAAACCCTAAATTCTATCGGAAGTACGAGCAGAAATTAGGGATTGCTCAACGATCAAGGAATAAAAAGCGTGTTCGTGCATTACACGCTAAGATTGCAAATTGTCGTAAAGATCATTTGCACAAAGCAAGCACCATGCTTGTAAAAAACAATGCACTAATTGTTGTGGGTGACTTAAGTGCCAGGAAACTAGTCAAAACTAAAATGGCAAAGTCTGTTTTAGATACAGGGTTTTCGGCACTAAAAACATTGCTCAAGTATAAATGCGAGAACGCAGGGGCATTGTTTGAGGAAGTCAATGAAGCCTATACCACCCAAATCTGTTCGTGCTGTGGTGAGATCACCTCAAGTAGTCCGAAAGGTAGGACGGGTCTTGGAATAAGAGAATGGGAGTGCGTGAGTTGCGGTACAGCTCACGATAGAGATAAAAACTCAGCTCTAAACATTCTTGCGCTCGGGCATGAGCGTCTAGCAGTAGGAATCACCCTCCTTTAGGTGGGTGAGGATGTCAAAGCAAAGCCAAACAGATTAGAAAAATTGTGCAGCAATCCAAATTGCATCCAGAACAGGTCATCTATATTGGTGACCAGATCATTGATATAGAATCAGCTCATCAGAATGGAATTGCTGTCGCTGCGGTGACTTGGGGTTTTAATAGTGAATCTGCATTGGTGGCTCATCAGCCACATTACTTGATTCATAGCGTTCAGCAGTTAGAAAGTCTGTTATTAACTCCACAATCCAGATTGGCCTAAAAACAAAAAAAGGCCCCGAAGGGCCTTTTTAGAACATTTTATATATACTTATTCCGCATTGACAGTTTTTTCAGTGACTTCTTCCGGATTTTCCAGCAACAACTTTTTGCCAATCGGAATTTGTCTTGGCAATTTTTCTTCCGGAATTACACGCTGCAGGTCAATTACGAGTAGACCGTTAGCATAATCTGCCTGCTGTACTTCAATGTGTTCGTCTAAACGCAGTGATAGTTTGAAGGCACGACGGGCTATACCTTTATGTAGATACTCAGTACCTTCAACCTGAACAGCTTCAGGTTTTCCAGAAATTGTCAGCAAGCGATTTTCAAGAGAAATACTCAACTCTTCCTGGTTAAAACCGGCGGTGGCTACGACAATTCGGTAACGGTTTTCACCATGTTTTTCGATATTGTATGGCGGATAATTTGGCGCATCGCTTTGCATGGCATAATCAATGAAATCATTGAGGCGATCAAAGCCAATGCTGCGGCGGAATAATGGATGAAGATTGATATTACTCATTATTAGAACCTCCTGAGGTCAGCAAAGTTTTAAAAATAAGAAAACACCGCTGTCATGATGATCATCGACAGGGCAAAAGATGCATGGACCATCCTTATGCAGAAATAAATATGTGTTCAGGCCAGGAATTTTCAAGAAATTTAAGTGAAATTTTTTTAAAAAATTAATTAATTTATTGAAATTACATTAAAAAATTATTTTATTAAGCATTGCTTGTTGTTTTTGACCAGATCCATTATTTTGTTGGAACACCATAATAAAGGTGTATGGAGTATAGGCACGAATGATTGATTTATATTACTGGGGTACACCCAACGGTCATAAGATTACAATCGCATTAGAAGAAATGGGGCTATCTTATCAGATCCTTCCAGTCAATATTCTGGAAAATGACCAGTTTCAGCCAGACTTTCTGGCAATCTCACCGAACAATAAAATTCCAGCTATTGTCGATCAGGATGGACCAGATCATCGGTCGATTTCAATCTTTGAATCGGGTGCCATCTTGCAGTATTTGGGACGTAAAACCGGACTGTTTTATCCGACCGATGAGATTAAGCGGATTCAGGTGGAACAATGGTTGATGTGGCAAATGGGTGGGCTAGGCCCGATGCTGGGACAGAACCATCACTTTAGCCGTTTTGCTCCAGAGCGGATTCCTTATGCAACAGAGCGCTATGTGAATGAGACCAAGCGCTTGTATGGTGTACTGGACAAACAGCTGGTCGGTCAGGACTATGTTACTGGCGAATATTCAATTGCCGATATGGCGATTTTCCCCTGGTTACTTCGTTATGAGTGGCAAGGTATTGATTTAGCGGATTATCCTGAAATCAGTCGTTATATTGAGCGTATGCAGGCACGTCCTGCGGTGCAAAAAGCATTAGCGATTCAGGTCAGTTAATCTGCGATTGTTATGTTAAGATGTACAAAAGTTATTAAAACCACCGATTCAGGTGGTTTTTTATTGGATATGAGCATGAAAGCATTTTTCCTGAACTTCACTCGAATTGTGGAAACTAATCCTCGAATTTACTGGAGCATTATCTTTGGTTTAGCTGCCTGTTTGGCCTTGTTTGTGGCTGAGATTGTGCATATTCAGCTGGTTATTAATGAGCTGAATACCAAGGATCAAAATGTATTGGCTGAGGCAATTTTGCCCTTGGCAACCAAATATAAATGGTCTCGTATTTTTGCAATCATACTCGCTCTTTTCTGGTCAAATATGGAATATCTGAAAGCTAACAGACAATTAAGACTGACACGCTAAACAGTCGGATCACTTAGATGACATTACTGATTCTGTTTTTGTCTGCCTTTGGCGCAGCAACTTTATTGCCTTTGCAGTCAGAAGCGGTATTGTTAGGATTACTGGTCAATAGTAGCTATTCAGCATTTACTTTGATCGCTGTTGCCAGTGTAGGGAACATTCTCGGTTCTTGCGTGAATTGGTATTTAGGTCTAAGAATTGAGCAGTATAAAGGCCGGAAGTGGTTTCCAGTCTCTGAACAGCAGATGCAAAAAGCACAAAGGAGCTACCAGAAATACGGTTATTGGTCCTTGTTGCTGAGTTGGGTGCCCATGATTGGTGATCCAATTACCTTAATTGCAGGATTGCTTAAGGAAAACTTTGCTCGATTCTTACTAATCGTGAGTATTGCGAAAATCGGGCGCTATCTGTTTATTTACATGGCTTATAGCATGATTTAAAAAAGAGGCTTAAAGCCTCTTTTGGTTTATTTACATTCATTCAGTTTAAACTGAATTTGATCCTTAAAGCTGGATGGTTTATACAACCATAGGGTACTTGCGCGGCGTTTAGTACTGATTTGTGTACCTTTTAATGCATTTGTTACTTGCTGATCTAATTGATAAATACCTGAGCCTTTTCTGATATTGACCTTCTTAATCTCGCCTTTGCGATTGGCTTTAATCTGAAATTCTACTGTTCGGTCATGTTCATTCAGTAAATCTGTATTAACGTTCAGCTCAGGTTGGTTGAGATACTGGAATTTAGTTTTTTGCTGCTGCTGTTGTGCTTGCCAATTTTTAGAGTTGAAACTGTATTCACAAAATTCCTGATCCTGGTCAGTCAGTTTCAGGTTAAACACCTGATAGCCAATGATCGGTAGTGCTGTTTTATTTTCAATATGTGGTCTAACTTCAGCAGATTTCACGGCATTAAGTAGTAGCTGATCCAGCTGCTGGTAACCGGTACTGTCCTGAATGGCAGCCTGTTTGATGTGTCCCTGCTCATTGGCATAGATACGTACCACCGCAGAACGGTCCTGACCTTTTAAATCTTCATTGCTATATTTTGGTTTGGGAAACTTGGTCCACTCAATGCGTGTCGTCAAATGTGTTGGCTGCACATCAATGGTCTGTGTGGGCAATTGCGGTGCTTTTTTTGTTGATGCGCTATAGCTTGCTGCAAAAGGGAAGCTTAACAACAGGGTCATACACAGAATACGTTTCATAAGTTTCGGTCTTGAATCAAGCAAAGAGGATGTTCAATTTTGAAGCGCAGTATTTCCTGAATTGGCAATACTGGCAAGTATCTCATTCAAAATAATTTATTTTTCTGCCTTATAAATATTGAAGGTGATAATTAAAAAATCATAATGAAGCCAAGCTATACATGTATTGCTGCAGGAGTCAGAAGTTTTTTGTGAGAAAGATTCGTGGATTATAAAAAGCTTGGATTAGTCAGCTTGATATTTCATCGCGCAATATTTATGGGAAATAGGATTAAGTACCTGTTATCTATCTTTTACTTTTAATACTGCTTTTGTTTTAAACAAAGATGCTTTAGAATATCGGCTCCCTTACCTGCAGGGCGTCTTTGCAATGGTGCAGACGTGCCGAACAGGTGTTCAAAAGAGGTTGTTATGCCTAAGATGAAAACTCGCCGTGGTGCAGCTAAACGCTTCAAAGCGACTGCTAACGGTTTTAAGCGTAAACAAGCGTTCAAACGCCACATTTTGACCAAAAAATCTGCTAAGCGTATTCGTCAATTGCGCGGCTGTGTAATGGTTCACGTAAGTGACGTTGCTTCAGTTCGTCGTATGTGCCCGTACATCTAAGGAGATTATAAATGGCTCGTGTAAAACGTGGTGTACAGGCTCATCGCCGTCACAAAAAAATTCTTGCTCGCGCTAAAGGTTACTATGGTGCTCGTTCACGCGTTTACCGCGTAGCGTTCCAAGCGGTAATCAAAGCTGGTCAATATGCTTACCGTGACCGTCGTCAGAAGAAACGTCAATTCCGTGCTCTATGGATTGCGCGTATCAACGCTGGTGCTCGTCAAAATGGTTTGTCGTACAGCCGTATGATCGCTGGCTTGAAAAAAGCTCAAGTGATTATCGACCGTCGCGTACTTGCTGACATCGCTATGCATGACGCAGTTGCGTTTGCAGCTCTAGCTTCTAAAGCTAAAGATGCATTGGTTGCATAAGTCTTTATGACTTAGAAAAAAGATCGCTTTTAGCGGTCTTTTTTTTGTCTGATGAAAAAGTATAAGCTATTTAAAATATGACAAATGACTTAGTGCTGATGAATGAGAAAGATAAAGTACGAGGTTTTCGTAGAATAAATGTGGTTGGCACCTCTGCTTCGGGAAAATCTACTTTTGCTCGAGCTTTAGCGACAAAATTAGGCCTCAGTGATATCGAGCTGGATAATTTATTCTGGCTGGATAACTGGCAGGAAACTGCGGATCGAGAGTTCTTTGATAAAATTCAAGCGGCCATCGATCAGGCCAAAGATGGCTATGTGATTGATGGTAATTATACCCGCAGTATTCCCGTCAAATGGGCTGAGATCGACAGTGTGATCTGGATTGATTTACCGTTCCATCTCAATCTATATCGTTCCATAAAAAGAGCCATACAGCGGGCAATTAGCAAACAACCGCTTTGGCCAAACTCGAATAATACAGAAAGTTTCAGCCAGATATTGAGTCGTGATTCCATCATCTGGTGGATGATTAAAACCCACCAGAAAAATCGTCAGTATTATTTAAAGTTGATGCATGCGCCTGAATATCAGCATATCCACTGGATCAGATTAAGATCGCCCCGAGAAATTGACGCTTTTCTGGCACAGCATTAAAGTCCAAAATAATAACCAATCAAACAGATAATTACCGTAATAATAATCAGGGTAATAACGTTACCTGAATTGGATTTGGCAGCATCGTGAGGCTTATGTGCTTTAGATGGTTTGGTCACATGCTCGTCGGTAGTCATTCCTGCAAATGGATCAGCGCTGATTTTCGGACTCAGTTTTGCAGTTTTGTAGTGATTCGCGATTTTGACAATAAACTTCGCTTTCAGATCGTCAATTTTCTGCACAAAATGGCGTAGGTCAAGCTGTTGGTCCGGTGTCAGCACTTCACCGTTTTCATGATAAGGATGCTGGATTTTAGCTTCGATTAGTTCTTCCAGCGCATCCAGACGGTACAGCATGTCATGGGCAAAGTCAGCTGTATAATCGGTTGGCAATAATGCCAGTCTATTACCGATAGCTGTATCCGCAGTAGAAGACACCCCATAATAAGGTTGTCCAAGCTGGGCAGGTTGAACAAAACCTTGCGCAAATCTGGTATCAAATAATTCATGATCCATAAAGACCTGAATATCGTCCCAGTTTGGCTGTTCCAGATCTGCCAGTACACGTCTGGCCAGTTTGCTGTTGAGTTCGTATTGCCAGAAGGTTTCATGACGTAGAGAAGATCGCTGTGTAACAGGTGCTTCATAATCATTATCTGCGGTATACCATTCTGGTAATTCTTTGCCAATAATCCAGGCTATTTTTTTTCTGGGCTTCATGACTGACAATGAAATATTCAAATGGCAGCAGTTCAACATTTACATTGGGATTTTGCTCATCTTCAAGCAGGGTGGAGCGGTGAAGACTTAGACGTTGTACGCCCTGTTTTTTCAAGCCTTCCAGCCAGACTTGAAAATGCTGCGCTAAAAGATGCTGTGAAATCAGATCACGAAAGGCAAATTGATGCTGATTAAAGATGGAATGCTGAAGCCAGCGATTGAAACTTAAGTCCTGAGACAGGTACTCATTTCCATAAGTTACTAAAGTAAGTTGCTGTTTCCAAATTTGATCGATTGCCATAATGATTTGATCTAATTGATATCATGTTTATTTTATACTTTTTATTTTTACATCTGCCAATCTAATTTTCATTACATGCCATCTTCATCAACGTGCCTAAAAACTGTTAGAATACGGGGTTTTTTAAAAATATTTCTAACCTGTTGCTTTGAGAGTTACTATGTCACTGGAAGCCCTGACCACTGAAGCGCTCGCTGCGATTGCAGCAGCTCAAGACCTTGCTGCACTTGATCAAGTACGAGTGCAATTTACGGGGAAAAAAAGCCAGCTCGCGGAACAATCTAAGTCGCTGGGTAAAATGGATCCGGAACAACGTAAAGAATTCGGTGCAAAAATCCATGCTGTGCGTGAAGCGATTACAGCTGCACTGACAGCACGTCAGGCAGAACTGCATAAAGCTGCGCTGGAGCAAAAGCTTGCCAGCGAAACTATTGATATTACATTACCCGGTCGTGGCCAGCAGGTGGGCAGTATCCACCCAGTGACCCAAGTACAGGAACGTATCTGCCAGTTCTTTACCAAAGCAGGTTTTACAGTGGCAACTGGCCCGGAAGTTGAAGATGACTATCACAACTTTGAAGCCTTAAATATTCCAGGCCATCACCCTGCACGTGCCATGCACGACACGTTCTATTTTGATGTAAACCACTTGCTGCGTACGCATACTTCTGGTGTTCAGATCCGTACTATGGAAACGCAACAACCACCAATCCGTATCGTGTGTCCAGGCCGTGTATACCGTTGTGACTCGGATCAAACCCACTCACCAATGTTCCATCAGATTGAAGGTTTATACGTTGCTGAAAACACCAGCTTCGCTGAACTGAAAGGTTTGCTGGTCAACTTGCTGAATGAATTCTTTGAAAAAGATCTGAAAGTACGTTTCCGTCCATCTTATTTCCCATTTACAGAGCCAAGTGCAGAAGTGGATATTATGGATGAGCGTGGCAAATGGTTGGAAGTTCTGGGTTGCGGTATGGTGCATCCGAATGTATTGCGTTCTGCTGGTATTGATCCTGACAAATACAAAGGCTTTGCATTTGGTCTAGGCGTTGAGCGTTTTGCAATGTTGCGTTATGGCATTAACGACTTGCGTATGTTCTACCAAAACGATGTGCGTTTCTTACGCCAGTTTGCTTAAAACTTTTTATTAAATCCTCTCCTAACCTCTCCTTTAAAAAAGGAGAGGGACTCCACGAAATCAGTTGGGGTTCTCCGCCTTTCTTACAGGGGGAGTTAGAGGGGGGATTCTAGAGATTTGAATTACAGGTTTTATATCAATGAAAATTAGCGAAAATTGGTTACGCACATGGGTTAACCCAGCCATCGACAGCGAGAAACTTTCTGATCAACTGACCATGCTTGGTCTAGAAGTTGATGACTTATCTCCAGCAGCAAAACCATTTACAGGTGTTGTTGTAGGTGAAGTTCTGACTGTTGAACAGCACCCGGATGCAGACCGTTTACGTGTAACTACCGTGAATATCGGTTCAGGTGAACCACTCCAAATCGTGTGTGGTGCGCCAAACGTACGTGCAGGTATGAAAGCGCCAGTTGCTACCATTGGCGCGGTTTTGCCGGGCGATTTCAAAATCAAGAAGGGCAAACTTCGTGGGATCGAATCCCAAGGTATGCTGTGTGGTGCGTCTGAAATTGATTTAGAAGACAAAATTGATGGTCTTTTAGAATTACCAAACGATGCACCTGTGGGTGTCAACATTCGTGAATATTTAGACTTAGATGACAACGTGATTGACATCAGCATTACGCCAAACCGTGGTGACTGTTTCAGCATTCGTGGTATTGCACGTGAAATTGGTGTGATTAACCAATTGCCAGTGACTGCGCCAGAAATTCAAGAAGTGGCTGCAACCATTGCTGATGAAAAGAAAGTGGTGGTGTCGACTGAAGGCTGTCCACGTTACTTAGGTCGTGTGATCAAAAACGTCAACACCAAAGCGCCAACCCCTGAATGGATGGAACGTGCGCTTGCTCGTTCGGGTATCCGTCAGCACAGCATTTTGGTCGACATTACCAACTATGTATTGATCGAGCTGGGTCAACCGTTACACGCATTTGATGGTGGCAAGGTTCAAGGTGCAGTTCACGTTCGTCAAGCAACAGCCGGTGAAAAGCTGGTGCTGTTAAATGAACAGGAAGTTGAACTGAATGAAAAAGTGATGGTGATTGCAGATGATGAAAAAGCATTGGCGATTGCAGGCATCATGGGTGGTCTGTCTTCATCTGTAACGGATGCAACCACTGAGATCTTCCTGGAGTCTGCATTCTTTGCACCTTTACACATTGCAGGTCGTGCGCGTAGCTTCGGTTTACATACGGATGCTTCTCAGCGTTATGAGCGTGGTGTGGACTTTGAATTGCCAGTGATGGCAATGCACCGTGCGTCTCAGCTGATTGCTGAACTTGCAGGCGGTGAGTTTGGTCCAATTACAGTTGCAGAAAATCCAGCAGTATTGCCTAGACGTGAAGCAATTGAACTTGAACAGGCACAACTAGATCAACTTCTGGGTTATAAAGTTGAATCAGACTTCATTACCGATGCGTTAACGCGTTTGGGCTGTGAAGTGACTGTGAAAGCAGAAGGTCAATGGTCTGTGGTACCACCGTCACACCGTTATGATATGGCAATCTACCAGGACTTGATCGAAGAAGTTGCACGTATTCATGGTTATGACAATATTCAAATCAGTTTGCCTGTGATTGATGTCAAACTTGCAAAATACCAGGATCAGTTCGAAGTGGCTCAGCTTCGTCAGACTGCGGTGACTTTGGGTTATCAAGAAGCGATCAGTTTTAGCTTTGCTGACTTGAAACTGGAAAAACAGCTCAACCCTGCAGTAAATCCATTAGCATTGGCAAACCCGATTTCAAGTGATTTAGCGGTAATGCGTTCAACCCTGTTATCAAGTTTGATTCCATGTGTGCAATATAACGTCAATCGTCAGCAAAACCGCGTACGTTTCTTTGAGCTGGGTCTGCGTTTTGATTATCAGGATGCTGCATCGATTCATGACCTGAAACAGATTCCAACTTTCGCCCTGATTGCGACTGGTTCACGTATCAATGAATCATGGCATGGTAAGCCACAGCCAATGGATTTCTTTGACTTTAAAGGTGATGTGGAAGAAATTCTGGCAGCAGCTCGTCTGAATGTTGAATATGTTCGTTCAGAGCGTGCATGGTTGCATCCTGGTCAATCTGCTGAAATTATGGTTAATGGTCAGTCGATTGGTTATTTAGGTCGTTTACATCCATCACTTGAAGATGAGCTGGATTTAGCAATCACTTGGGTCGCTGAACTCGATCAAAAAGCCGTTTTGCAAACTTATGTATCTAATTTTACAGAATTATCACGTTTTCCGTCGGTTCGACGTGATATTGCGCTTTTAATTAGTGATAAGATTAATGTTAGCGAAATTCAGAGACTTATCGAAAAGACTGGTGGTGAGCTCCTGGAGTCAAACTGGTTGTTCGATGTGTACACTGGACAAGGGGTAGAAGAAGGCAAGCGTTCTCTAGCATTTGCTCTTCTCTGGCAGCATCCAACCCGCACCCTGGAAGATGCTGAAATTAAATCAGGCATGGATAATATCCTGCAAGTGTTAGAAAACACTTATCAAGCGACATTGAGGGCTTCATGACAGCACTAACTAAAGCAGAGATGGCTGATCATTTAAGTGAGCTCACGAGTTTAAACCGTCGTGAAGCAAAACAAATGGTCGAATTGTTCTTTGATGAGATTAGCCAGGCGCTAATCTCGGGTGAGCAAGTCAAACTATCAGGTTTCGGTAATTTTGAGTTGCGTGACAAGCGTCAACGTCCAGGCCGTAATCCGAAGACTGGTGAAGAAATTCCGATTTCTGCACGCCGGGTCGTAACCTTCCGTGCGGGGCAGAAGTTCCGTCAGCGTGTGGGAACTGAGCAGGTCAATTGATCTGCTTTTTTTCTTGATAGAGATTGCCGGTAAAAATTTCGATTTTTATAGGCATAAAAAAAAGAGAGCCAATGGCTCTCTTTTTCGTACTGAATAATCGTTAGATTATTGAGCAGCAGCTTCAGAAGCAGCAGTAGCGTCAGCAGCAGCGTCAGTAGCAACTGCAGCAGCAGCGTCAGCTTCAGCAACAGCAGCAGCGTCAGAAGCAGCAACTTCAGAAGTAGCTTCTACAGCAGCAGCGTCAGCAGCAGCTTCAGCTTCAACAGCTTCAGATGCAGCTTGGTTAGCGTCAGCAGCAGCATCTTCAGTTTTTTTAGCACAACCAACGAAAGCTAAAGTAGTAGCAACTGCAGCAGCAATAGCGATTTTTTTGAATAACATGGCATCACTCTCTAAAAATTGAGATTAAAAAAAACCGACGTTAGCCTGTTATGTGCTTTTATTATTCCTAATTTTGTTAGGTACTAACAACGCAGGAGCAGTCTAACTGGTCTGCAAATATGCTATCACTGCGCATTTTTAATTGCTACAGGGCAAGTTCAAAAAAGTGCAAAAAACGCATGAAATTCATGGTTTTTTTAACAGAAAATAACAATTAAAGGAAAGACTTATATGGGGTAAAGGCGATTTAAACCTCTAAAACTTATACAATTTTTCTTACCATTATTTTATTAATCATAAACTTGCAAATAAGTTTACAAATCATCATGGAGTTTGTTTCTTTGTGTAATCAATGTCAACCCAAATAAAAAAGGTCATCGTTTTAGATGACCTTTCTATAATTTTTCAGGACTTAGTTAGATGCCTTGCGCTTCATCTGATCGAAGAAGTCATCATTGGTCTTGGTTTCTTTCATGCGATCAAGCAGGAATTCCATTGCCGCCAGTTCGTCCTGGGTATGCAAAAGCTTACGCAGAATCCAGACTTTACGCAGATTATCTTCTGACATCAGACGTTCTTCACGACGGGTACCCGATTTCTTGATGTTCATTGCAGGGAATACACGTTTCTCAGCAATGCGACGATCAAGCGTGATTTCCTGGTTACCTGTACCTTTGAATTCTTCGTAGATCACTTCATCCATTTTACTGCCGGTTTCAATCAATGCAGTAGAAATAATGGTCAGTGAACCGCCTTCTTCGATATTACGAGCCGCACCGAAGAAACGTTTTGGACGTTCAAGTGCATGTGCATCCACACCCCCTGTCAATACCTTACCAGATGAAGGAATTACAGTGTTGTACGCACGTGCCAGACGGGTAATTGAGTCAAGCAGAATCACTACGTCTTTTTTATGTTCAACCAGACGTTTGGCTTTTTCAATTACCATTTCAGCCACTTGTACGTGACGCGCCGGAGATTCATCAAAGGTTGAAGCGATAACTTCACCACGAACCGTACGTTCCATTTCCGTTACTTCTTCAGGACGTTCGTCAATCAGCAGTACAATCAGGAAACATTCAGGGTTGTTACGAACAATTGACTGTGCAATGTTTTGCAGCAACATGGTTTTACCGGCTTTCGGGGGTGCAACGATAATAGAACGCTGACCTTTACCGATTGGGGCAACCAGATCGACTACACGAGCTGTCAAATCTTCAGTGGTACCATTACCCAATTCCATGACCAATTGCTCAGTTGGGAATAACGGGGTTAAGTTTTCAAACAGAATCTTGTTGCGAGAGTTCTCAGGTGTGTCGTAGTTAATCTGGTTCACTTTTAGAAGTGCAAAATAACGTTCACCTTCTTTCGGTGGGCGAATGGTACCAGTAATAGTATCGCCTGTACGAAGGTTAAAACGACGGATCTGGGAAGGGCTGACATAGATGTCATCGGGACCTGCCAGATAAGAGCCTGCCGCAGAGCGTAAGAAGCCAAAACCATCTGACAGAATTTCCAAAACGCCATCACCAAAAATCTCTTCACCATTCATCGCATGGCGCTTTAAGATGGCAAAAATAATGTCTTGCTTGCGGTTACGGGCCATGCCTTCTAGGCCCATAAACTCGGCAATCTTGATGAGTTCGCCAATCGGTTTTTTCTTGAGTTCGGTTAAATTCATAGGTGGTCGGATAGAATCAAAGTTCTGAGGTACAGGTTAGAAAGGGAGTAACATTCGGCCGCATACAAGCATTCAAACGACAGCAATTGAATTTGTACAAGAACAATTCAGAGGTTTGTTTGATTGTTTCAAAGAGAAATGTGAAAAAACAATTTCTATTGCCGAGCGGCATCTTATGTATTGTGTCTTGTAAGAAATTGACAGGATTTAGTATTCCTGATCTCTTGAATGAGCAATATAAGAGAGAAACAGGCGTTTGTCAATTTATTCTGGGCGAAAAAAATACGCGATATCTGATCACGTATTTTTATCTTTAAAACAGCGTTGATTAAATGTTTTCTTCAATGAACGCGGTTAATTTAGATTTAGGTGCTGCACCAACTTGAGTCGCAACCACTTCACCATTTTTGAACATCAATAAAGCTGGGATATTACGAATGCTATAGTTCACTGCAGTGGCTTCGCAAGAAGTCACATCAACTTTTACGATTTTTACTTTACCTTGGTATTCGTCAGCAAGTACTTCCAGTACAGGAGCAATTGCTTTACATGGCGCACACCAGCCAGCCCAGAAGTCAACCAATACAGGAACGTCTGATTGAAGAACGTCTGCTTCGAAGTTTGCGTCAGTAGTATTTACGATGTTGCCAGACATGGAGTGCTCCAGAAAATAATTTTTTAAAGATGGCTATAATTCTTAGTATTACATAGCCTTCTTTAACAATGTAGGGGAATATGCAAATTTTCAACCTATATTGTCAATTTGTCTAATGGATGATCACGATAGAGATAATCGTGTAACACAATTGTCACATAGAAATAAAAAACTAAAAGGGATTAAATTGTCGATACAAATGGCTTTTAAATTGCATGGTTGTGAATTACTCTAAGCACAATTCGTTAAAGGTTTATTTCTGGAATGTCTGACTTTTTGATTGATGAAGAATTACTTGCCGCCATCGATATGGGATCAAACAGCTTTCATTTGGCCATTGCTCGAGTGGACCACGGCGAAGTCAAGAAAGTGGCATCAATGTCAGAAAAAGTTCAGCTTGCAGCAGGCCTGGACGAAAATAAGAATTTGACTGAAGCTGCGCAGCAACGTGGTCTAGCCTGTCTGGCACGCTTTGTGGGGCGTTTGGGTTCGGTTCAGCCAAATCGTTTACGTATCGTGGCGACTAATGCCTTGCGTCAGGCAAAAAATGGCCATGAATTTATTCAAAAGGCAGCAGAAATTTTACCGAAACCCATCGAAATTATTGCAGGTCGAGAAGAAGCCCGTCTGATCTATTTAGGTGTATCACATACCATGGCCAATAGTGGCCGTCGTCTGGTAGTAGATATTGGTGGCGGTTCAACTGAACTGATTATTGGTGAGGAATTTGAACCGATTCATACCGAATCCGTGCAGATGGGTTGTGTTGCCTTTACCAAAGCTTATTTTGAAGATGGCGATATTAATCAAAAGGCCTTTGATAAAGCCGTTACGGCGGCACGTAAAGAAATTTCCGGTATTGCCAATACCTATAAAGCAGCAGGCTGGGATGCTGTGGTCGGTTCGAGTGGCACCATCAAAGCCTGCCGCCAGATCTGTGTCAATATGGGCTGGAGTAACGAGCGCGAGGAGTTGACGCGTGAAGGCCTGGAAAAAATCAAAGATAAATTGCTCAAATATAAACATGTCACGGACATGGAGTTTGAAGGCCTTAAAGAAGACCGCCGTGCGGTGTTGCCAGCAGGAATTGCCATTCTGTATGCCGTCTTTGATGTTCTGAATATTGATTACCTGACCTATTCTGACGGGGCATTACGTGAAGGCGTGATGTATGACCTACTCGGGCGTTTCCAGCACGAGGATATCCGTGACCGTTCTGTGCATGCCTTGATGGGGCGTTATAATGCCGATACCAAACAGGCAGAACGTGTGGTAAAAACCGCGCAAAAACTGTTTGATGATGTGAAACAACCTTTAGCTTTAAATAGCGAAGACAGTGATCTGTTACGTCGTGCAGCTTATCTGCATGAAATTGGTCTGGCGATCAGTCATAGTGGTTATCATCGTCATGGGGCTTATTTGTTACAGCACTCGGACATTGCCGGTTTCTCGCAAGTTGACCAGAATCATCTGTCACATTTGGTCGCACATCATCGTCGTAAATTGCGCGCTGATGCCAGGATAGATGTCAACAAAGTCGGTGGTTCTCGACTTTTGTACCTGTGTTTACTGCTTCGTCTGGCGGTTTTGGTCAATCACAGTCGTAGCGATGAGATGCTTCCTGCCATTGAACTGAAGGTGAAGAATGCGCAACAATGGCAACTCAGCTTAGCCGGTGATGCCCGACAATGGCCTTTACTGGTGGCTGAACTGCATGATGAACAGGTGCAGTTTAGGAATTGGGAAATTGATCTCGCAATTCAGTCTGAACAATTTGTTGATTAACACCTTTATAGGGATGAAAACGGTTAACCTATGAAAAATAAAGCGACTCCATCAAAAGCATGGAAGACCGTGCAAATTGCACGTCATCCTGAACGTCCACAATTCCTGGACTACGTGGGTGAAATATTCACTGAATTTGATGCTTTACATGGTGACCGTCTCTATGGTGATGATGGTGCAATGATTGGTGGTCTGGCGCGTTTTGACGGTCAGCCTGTGATGATTGTTGGCCAGCACCGTGGCCGTAGTACCCGTGAAAAATTACAGCATAACTTCGGGATGGCGAATCCTGAAGGTTACCGTAAGGCACAACGCCTGCTCGATATGGCAGAGCGTTTTAATCTGCCTGTATTTACCTTTATTGACACGATGGGCGCTTATCCAGGCGTAGGCGCAGAAGAGCGTGGTCAGGCTGAAGCGATTGCTACAAGTCTGGCACAGTTGTCTAACCTGAAAGTACCTGTGATTGCGACTGTACTGGGTGAAGGTGGTTCTGGTGGTGCACTGGGGATTGGGGTGGCAGACCGTGTGGTGATGCTATCTCATAGTATCTATTCTGTGATTTCACCAGAAGGCTGTGCCTCGATCCTGTGGAAAACTGCGGACAAAGCTGAACAAGCCAGTGAAGCACTGGCACTGACTGCGGAAAAATTGCAGCATATGGGTATTGTGGAATATGTAGTAGATGAAGGTGAAGGCGCTCATTTAAATCCTGATCAGGTAATGCAAGACCTGAAAGCAGTACTGAAAGAAGCGCTGAATGAACTGCAACCGATGGAAGCCGAGGCACGATGCGAAGCACGTTACCAGCGTTTAATGAAGTTTGGCAGCGACAATTTAGGTCTGGTTTCTTAAAACAGCTGCAGGACTTTCCTGCAGAAACAAAATTTCTCATCGGATGCAGTGGCGGCGTGGATTCCATGCTGTTACTGCATCTGATGTTTTTTTTGTGCCCGGAAAAAATCCGTGCGATTTATGTCGATCATCAGCTGCAAAGTGGTAGCGCTGAATGGGGCAGATTTGTTCAGCATGAATGCCAAAAGCTGAGTATCCCCTGTATTGTCCAGCCAGTTATTGTGGCACAAGGTAATCTGGAAAATCAGGCCCGGGAAGCACGTTATCAGGCCTATCTGAAGCATCTACAGCCCAATGAAATTCTAGTTCTTGCGCATCATCAGCAGGACCAGGCAGAAACACTGATGCTGCGTTTACTATCTGGGGCCGGAGTCGATGGTCTGTCTGCCATGAAGCGGGTAGATATACGAGAAGATTTAACCATCTGGCGTCCACTTTTGGATATTTCTCGTGAGCAGATTTGCCAATGGGCCGCTGACCTGAATATTCAGAATATTGAAGATCCGAGCAATCAGAATAATGATTATGATCGTGCCTGGGCACGTCAGATTTTGTGGCCGCTATTAAGTGAGCGCTTCCCAAAAATGCAGGCAGCTTTAGCCCGAACCACGGATCTGATGCAGGATGCTCAGGAAATCTTGCAGGATGTGTTGCGACAAGATACAGACGTTTGTATCCAAGATAATATTTTAGACTTATCTAAATTTTCTGAACTGTCTTTAGCACGCCAGCGCCAGCTGCTATCTAACTGGATGAAAGGGGGAGGACAGTATCGGCCTACACTGGATATGGTACAGCGCTTGCAACGTGAAGTCATTCATGTACGTGCAGATGCCCAGGCGGCTTTGCATTGGCAAGGTTTTTATTATGTGCGTTATCAGCAGCTGGTCTATAAGCTCAGTAAAGAAATTTATCTGGCAGGTCAACAGCCATTTTCTGGCGAACAGCAGATGATTTTCAGACTTCAGGATCGTATTGATTTGCCTTCAGGACAGTTTCAGATTCAGTCTGCGGCAATCGGTTTATCATTGGATTTATTGAATCAGCACTTGAAACTGACACAGCGCCAAGGTGGCGAAAAGATTCATTTATGTGGACGTGTCGGTTCTTGGCCACTGAAAAAAGCCATTCAGGATGCGCAAATATTTCCATGGATGCGGCATACAATTCAAATATTAAGCATAGATGATGTTATGCTAGGCGTGTTTACGCCCAAAGGATTTTGGTTGGCTGAATCTGCCTATTGTGAGGTGGAGGGGTGGCAGCCAATTTCAGTCTCTTCAATTTCAGAACACAAAGACGAGCATTAAAAATGAGTGCAGCTTTAAATTGTAATATCAGTTTCATTGGTGGTGGTAACATGGCTCAAGCCTTAATTGGTGGCTTGATTGCACGTGGTTTGCCGGCAACCCGTATTACAGTTTCTGATCCAGTCGAAAAAGTGCGTCTACTGCTTGCTGAAAAAGAAGTGAATGTTACTGATGATAATATTGCTGCAATCAAACATGCCGATATTGTGGTATTTGCGGTGAAGCCACAGGTGCTAGCGGATGTGCTTAAACCGCTGCAAGGTTTGTTGGACGGTAAATTGGTTATTTCCATTGTAGCAGGTGCTGAAATTGCGACTTTGTCTAGCTTACTTGGTACCGATCGTATTGTTCGTGTGATGCCAAATACACCAGCATTAGTACAGACTGGCGCGCATGGTTTATTCGCCAATGCAGACATGAGTACAGCAGACCGTGAGCTGGCGAGTCAGGTTTTAGCTTCAACTGGCCTGACAATTTGGGTAAACTCTGAAGCGCAAATTGATGCTGTAACGGCGGTTTCTGGCTCAGGTCCGGCTTATTTCTTCTATATGATGGAAAGCATGATCCGTGCAGGTGTGAACCTGGGGCTAGATGAGAAAGTTGCAACTGCATTGACCTTGCAAACTGCATTAGGTGCAGCGCAAATGGCAATTACCAGTGCAAATACACCAGCTGAATTACGTAAAAATGTGACTTCACCGAATGGTACGACTCAGGCTGCACTTGAAGTCTTTGATCAGGCCCAGATTTCTCAAAACATTCAGGCAGCTCTGGCTGCTGCTGCAAAACGCAGTCAGGAGCTCGCTCAAGAGCTTAGCGACAGCAGTAAGTAAATTTTCAAATTTAATATTTAGGAACCTTCAGGTATGGGTGCAAATTCTGCGCTAATTTTTGGCATTATCATTAACGTCGCAATTTTGCTCGTATTTTTCCGCTTCTTAATGCAGCTGGCTTCGGTAAGTCCTTATAATCCAGTGGTACTTTCGACTGTAAAGGCCACCAAGATTGTAGATGTATTTAGTCGTATTCTGCCAACCTTGGCAAAGGGGCGGGTAAATACTGCCGCGCTGGCATTATTGGTGGTGCTGTATTTGCTGAAAATATTTGGCATGATGTACCTGTCTGGTGGTATGCCAAATGGTCCAATTCATTTGTTAATACTGACTTTTGTGACCATGATTCAGGACCTGATCCGTTTCTGTCGTTATCTGATTTTCGCGACCATCATCTTGAGCTGGGTAGTGATGTTTACTCAATCCCGTTCACCTTATATTGAAGTGGTTCAGGAACTGGCAGAGCCATTATTGGCACCATTCCGTCGTATCATGCCGAATATCGGGATGATCGACCTGTCTCCAATTCTGGCGATTCTGGCACTGATGGTGGTTGATCTGATCATGCGTGAAGTGGCCATGGTGTTGTTGACTGGTTTCTAAGATTTAAGAATATAAAAAGGACGCTTAGGCGTCCTTTTTTATTTATTATAAATTTCAAAAGAGGTTTTACCTCTTCCTACCTTCTCCTGAGAGGAGAGGTAACTTCTTGGAAATTCATCTCTGAGAAGTAATAGTATTCTTTATCTTAAAAAGAGAAGAAGGAATTAATAAGACTATTCATGGTAATCAAAATTAGGTGTAACTCCCTCTCCCTGGGGGAGAGGGCTAATATAAATCTCCTGAAACTCCTCTGAAAGAGGGGTTCAAAGCACGTTAGTGCGCCTCATCCCAATTCTTGCCTTTGCCTACTTCTACCAGTAAAGGCACAGAGATCTGCACTACAGACTGCATTACTTCAGCCAGCTTAGATGCCAGTTCGTCAGCAATCGCTTCATCAACTTCAAATACCAATTCATCGTGGACTTGCAACAGCATTTTGGCCTGGTCTTTTGGCAACATTTTGTCGACTTCAATCATTGCCATCTTGATGATATCGGCAGCTGAACCTTGTAATGGTGCATTGATTGCAGCACGTTCAGCAGCTTTACGTATCATCATATTGCGCGCATCAATATCTGGGGTATACAAACGGCGGCCAAGAATGGTTTCCACGAAGCCCTGTTCCAGCGCAACCTGACGGGTACGCTGCATATATTCATAAATACCCGGATAGCGGTGGAAATATTGCTTGATGTATTCCTGTGATTCCTGGCGGGTGAAACCCAGCTGACGAGTCAAGCCAAACTCGGACATGCCGTAAAGCAGACCGAAGTTTACTGCTTTGGCTTGGCGACGTTGATCATTGGTCACATCTTCCAGGGCAATACCGAGGACTTCTGCCGCGGTACGACGATGGACGTCCTGACCGTGAATAAAAGCATCCACCAGTGCATCATCCTGAGACAAATGTGCCATCAGACGTAATTCAATTTGGGAATAATCGGCTGCAAGTAAAATACGACCTTCTGGTGCAACAAAAGCTTTACGGATCTGACGGCCAATTTCTTCACGAATTGGAATATTCTGCAGGTTTGGGTCGGTTGAGGATAAACGACCGGTTGCAGTCAGTGCCTGATGATAGCTGGTATGTACACGATGAGTATCATTATTGGCCTGTTTACAGAGCCCATCAGTATAAGTACTTTTCAGCTTGGACAGACCACGGTAGTTCAGGATCAACTCGGCAATTGGATGCTCAAGCTTTTCCAGAATGCTTTCGCTGGTGCTGTACTGACCTGTTGTGGTTTTCTTGCCACCTTTTAGCCCCAGCTTATCAAACAGGATTTCACCAACCTGTTTCGGTGAGCTGACATTAAAGGATTCGCCCGCCATTTCTTCAATCTGCTGTTCCAGATTTTTCATGGTCTCCGCAAAGTCACAGCCCAACTGATCCAGGAAAGCCAGATCTAGCTGAATGCCATTTTCTTCCATGCTGGTCAATACACGTGCAACCGGCATTTCAATATTGAGCAGAATGTTGAGCAGCTCTGGATGCACTTTCAGTTTTTCATGCAGCACTTCATACAGACGATAAGTGACATGGGCGTCTTCTGCGGCATAGTGTGCTGCAGTTTCGATCTCAATCTGATTAAAGGTTTTCTGTTTCGCACCTTTACCGGCAATCTGTTCAAAGGTTGTGGTCAGGTGGCTTAAATAAAGACGTGCTACGTCATCCATGCCGTGACGGGTTGCCACTGAGTTCAGCACATAAGACGCCAGCATGGTATCGAAGTACCAGCCTGCCAGTTGGATTCCATGATTTTCTAGGACATGTGCATCATATTTCAGGTGATGGCCAATTTTCTGAATATTGTCGTCTTCCAGAATGGGTTTGATTTGCGCAAGGATGGTTTCACGATTTAACTGTTCAGGCGCATTCTCATAGTCATGTGCCAGCGGTACGTAATAGGCATCCTCTGCATCAAAAGCCACTGAGAAGCCCACGATTTGAGCAATACGATAATCCAGACTAGTCGTTTCAGTATCAAAAGCAAAACGTTGGGCAGTATTTAAACGATTAAATAAAGCATCCCAATCTGCCTGATTCAGCACGGTGTGATAAGTCGCCTGTCCCAGTTGATCATCGCTGCTGGTCAATGACGCATGATCTTCTTCTATTGGCGCTACAGGTTTGGTTGTAATCGACTGAGCTGCCTGCTTGTAATTGCTATTGTTTGGATTGTTTGGATGATCCAGAGATTGCAGTTGGTTACGGAATTCAAGCTCGGTATAGAGTTCGCGTAGTTTGGCAACATTTGGCTCAGCAAGTTTTAAATCATCATAACCAAAGCTCAAATCCAAATCGATCACAATACTGGCCAGCTGATGATCCAGCGTAATGCCTTCAACATTGTCTTTGATATTTTGTCCGACTTTGCCTTTGATCTTGTCGACATTTTCCAGAATGCCACCAATTGAGCCATATTCATTCAATAATTTGGCTGCGGTTTTGGCACCGACGCCAGGTACGCCCATAATACCGTCTGAGGCATCGCCCATGAGGGTCAGGTAATCGATAATCTGATTTGGCCAGACCCCAAACTTTTCAAATACACCATTTACATCGAGTGGCTTTTCTTTAAAGCTGTCTTCCAGGGTTACTTTTTCGGTCACCAGCTGGGCCATATCTTTATCGCCCGTAGAGATCAGTACTTGATGACCCATGGCTTCAGCACGTTTTGCCAGTGTGCCGATAATATCATCGGCTTCTGCGCCTGGCAGGGCATGTAGTGGAATTCCTAAGGCTTTGATTAATGCGTGCAGGTAGGGAATTTGCTCGGCAAGCTCGCTCGGCATGCTTGGGCGGTCACCCTTGTAGATGGGTGACAGTTCATGACGAAAAGTGGGTTCAGGGGGTATCGAAAATCACCGCCATATGTGTAGGCTGGACACGGCGCATCAGTTTTTGAATGGCAGAAATTGCACCACGAATTGCATTGGTGTGTAAACCGGTTGACGTGGTTAACGGTGGCAGTGCGTGAAAGGCACGAAATAAAAAGTAAGAGCCATCGACCAAGACAAATGGTGGCATGTATTCAATTCCTTATTCAAATAATAGCGTTATTGTACGTGATTTTTAGCGTGCCCGCTGAGCAAGTCTGTGGCAACAGCTTAGCGAATAATGACCGAAGATGAAATAACCGGCAGCAGCATGTTGTATGATGGAGTGGTATGGGACTGGAAAATATAAGAATGACAACAGGGCAAAATGAATTACGCATGATGTGGCTGATCAGCCTGGTGATTGTAGGCTTGAGTGCCTGGTATCTGGATTACGAGATTGTCAGCTATTTATGTGGGCTCGGTTTTCTGATGAGTGTAATGCAGTATGTCAATGCAGTGCAGCAGCCACTTGAAGAGATCACTGCTGAACATCAGTTGTCTATTTCTGGTTATTCCAAAGTTCCATTATATATTTCTTCCCTGATTGCCATTGTGGGAGGTGTCATCGACCTGAAATGGTTGATGGGGCTGGGCGTCACGGCCTGGATTTTCTTCCTGTTCCGATGGTTGCAACGAATAGAGCTGTCATTGCAACAGTTGCAGCATCGTATTCACTCGGTGCCAAGTCAGGACACTCTAAATTCTCAGCCAGTTCCACTGCCAGCCTTTCAGCAGCCGGCTCAAGGTAATCATGCTTCACCGGGTTTAATCGATCAGATCCAGCGCTGGATTTTTCAAGGCAATCCGGTGCTTAAGGCTGCAATCGGGATTCTGGTTATCGGGATTGTCCTGTTACTACGCTTTGCAACGGAGCATTGGCAAATCAGTCTGTCGATGAAATTGGGGCTGATTGCTTTGGCAAGTATGGCTGTTGCTGGGCTGGGCTATTGGTTGATCGAGAAAAACCGCAGTTTTGCGCTGGCACTTGAGGGTCTGGGATTAAGTGCGCTGTTTCTGACCTTATTCTTTGCCTATTACAATCTGGTCATTCCTGGTCTGTTGATGGCATCAGTGCTATTTGTGCTGATTATGGCCATGACGCTATATCTCAGTTTTAAGCAGAATAGTTTTGAATTGACGGTGATGGCGCTGTTAATTGCCTATATTGCACCATTTACTTTGCCCGTACGGGATGCCACCGCTGTAGAGCTGATTGCTTATTATCTGGTCATTAATATCGGAGTGGCAACGCTGACCAGCTTAAAACCCTGGAAGACGCTGAATCAGATTGCCTTTCTGGTCACTGCGATTGTTGGGGGAATCTATGCGCTGATTCATGGCTACACTTCTGAACGCTATAGCATGACTGGCCTGATTCTGGCACATAGTGCCGTGTTTATCTGGCTGGGATTTCGTTTTAGTCAGTTACTCGCTAAAGATGACCTGAGCAGGTTCCAGCTCAAACCGATTCTGGACATTGCCCTGATTTTTGCCGCGCCAATTACAGCCTATATTTTCCTGTATTTGATTCATTTTAATGAACGTACATGGCAGGCAGGACTGAGCCTGATTTATACCCTAGTATTCGCAGTTTGCTGGTTAGGATCGCGGCGCAGTCATACCCTGAATATCATTGCCAATAGCTATCTCAGTCTGATGCTGATTTTTATTGCCCTGATTCCACCAATTTTGCTGGAAAGTGAATGGAGCGTAGTGGGCTGGGCCGTAGAAGGCGTATTAATTTATTTCTGGGCTTTGGAAAAGAATCTCAAAGTTGGGCAATATTTGAGTATGGGCTTACTGATCATGGCTGGGCTGAGCAGTCTGTATTATCTGGTTGAGTTGAATCCAACACCGCGACACATTTTCTGGATACTAAGTGGCTGTTATCTGGCTGTAGTCTTGATTAGCCAGTTCAAAGAGCGTTATATCCAGCAACTAGATGGGCTGAGTACTGGTTTCTTAAGCTTACTCAGTTTCTCAGCCAGCCTGATGCTGTTTGCCTTATTGGAAGATGAGTTCAGTTCGCCAGATGCCCATATTTATAGTCTGGCTACAGTTGCACTGATTTTTGCTGTTATTAATGAAATTATCTTCAGAAAAAATCAGGACTGGAGCTGGCTGGTGCCAAAATGGTGTGGCTTAACGCTATTGGTTTTTGCTGGTGTGGTTCTGGCAATTGATCAAAGTGAAAATGGTGTACTGATTTGGGAGAGTCCATTTGCCCGGAGTATCTTTGGATTATCAACCTTATTGTTAGCCTGGCAATGGCTGCGACCAGCCTCAGGCTTGTTGCTTTCAAAAGAATGGGTGAGTTTGGGAGCTCTAGTGAGTCTGACTCTGGCAAGCCTATGTTTGATTCCGAGTATGCCCTATATCAGTATGGTGATTTTGCCATTAGGTCTGTGTTTCTGGTCTTATAAACAATCTGCGGATTCTGCTTGGCCGATGCTGTGGCAAAGCAACAGTACCTTGATTCTGATGGCAGCCTGGTTGTTGTGTTCACAGCTGCTCAGTCAGCAGGCCTTTAAGTTCTATTTGCTTCCTATGCTAAATCCTTTTGATCTGGTGAGTATTGCCATGTTGATCAGCTTTATCTGGATGTTGCTGCAACAGATTAGGGCAGGGCGAGATAAAGGAATGATGGCAGTACTCATGGTACTGAGTTTACTTTGGCTATCCAGCTATATTGTATTGCGTGCCTTGCATATGTATTTAGGAACGCCGTTGAACAGTTTGGAAGTGTGGAGTAATGCCACAGTCCAGTTGAGCTTGACCATTTTATGGGTGCTATTGGCTTTTGCAACGATGTGGATTGCGGCATTGAAAGCCCTGAAACCGATGTGGATTCTGGGTGGTAGTATTCTGGTGATTGTAACCTTAAAACTGGTGCTGTTTGATCTGTCTCATATCGGGACCTTAACTCGAGTATTGTCCTTCTTGCTGGCAGGTGGAGTGATGTTGTTGATTGCTTATATTGCACCAATGCCGGATGGGGAGAAGAGGGTTTGAATCTAAATTAACTACATTTGAGCGTTAATTTAATCTCCCAAACCCTGCAAGCTTTAAGCAATGTGCAAGGAAAAGAGCGGCTTTTGATGATAGTTCCTTCCTTTGTAAAGGGAAGTTAGGAGGAATTTAGAAAAAAGTTATTTTAAATCCGGCTCCCTCTTCAATTCCTTCTCATTGGCATATTGATCAACATCTTCATTTTCTAGCGGACGCGCAAGCGGATGATCTACAAAGCCCATTTTTGGTACAGGAATCTCAATATGATTTTCCAGGAAACCATTACGAATGCGTTCCTGCATTTCATCACGAACTTTTAAAAAGTTTTCACCTTGGCACCAGACTGCAAACAGTAATTCAATGGATGATTCCCGGAAAGCAGTTACTGTCACAGCTGGTTTTGGATCAGCAAGCACCATAGGATATTTGTTTGCTACATCTAGCAGCACTTCACGAACCTTGATAATGTCTTCATGGAAATTAATCGCCAATGTGATCGGAATTCGCCGGATCGGAAATTTGGACAGGTTGTGTACCGGGGCACGGATCAGTTGCTCATTCGGCAACCGGACATAGATATTATCCTGGGTTAATAATTTGACTGAGAGCAGGTCAATCGAAATGACTTCACCTTCAATGGTATGCCCACGAATCAGGGTAATCTGAATGGTATCACCAACTTCAAAAGAACCTTCACCAATCAGGAACATACCGCTGATCAGGTTAGATGCTGAGGTCTGAGATGCGAAACCCAGTGCAACTGTCAAAATACCTGCTGCACCTAAGAAGACACTGAGCTTAAAGCCAGCTTCCTTTAAGCTGGCCATGACAAACAGCAGGAAAATGAAGTAAAAAATCCCACGACGCCAGACCATTTGCTGATGGGCATTAAAGCGTAGACCAATCGTCCGGATAAAGGCATTCGAGAAAAAACGTGCAATTAAAAAGCCAATAAAACACAGTACGATTGCGACAGCAATTTCTGTCAGCCGATCAGTATTGATACTGGTAAATACGCCTTTCAGGCTATTGGTGACTTCAGCAGAAATACTTGAGTTTGCCATTAGCCGTCCTTAAAAGAATGAATCAAACATATTGAACAGGTTGCCTGCAGGGTCACGTGGCGGATGCAGATAGTCCACTTCACCGGCATGGGGTGGGGTACGGTTTTCAATCCGAATTCGAGGTGGACGATCCAGACCTTCATGCAGGACTTTAATTTGCGAGGTCCAAAGACGTCCCGTACTGGCACTGAAAAACAGTGGTAGGGCGGGCACGGGTACATTCATACGGTCAAAGCGCAGTTGCTGATTACTGGTATTGTGGAATTCAATTGGGGTTACAGCACGAAATGCACGCGGCGTCAGCTGTTTTAGCTCAGTACGACCATCGACTGCTGTGGCATAACAAATTTCCCCAGAACGATGATTCGGGCCAAACCAGGTATCTTTGGGTAGAATTACCGGGACATCAAAAATTGGATCTCGCTGTCCATCGACAAAGCCGGCAATCCACAGTGGCGTACTGATATATAAGGTTCCGCGTTGCCCGGCAGGAATATAAATGGGATCGACGGGTTTGATCACTACAGAACGATCTGCCAGACGAGGCATGAGTCGCAGTTTACTTTTGGTGGACTTGAACATATAGCGTTCAATTTTCACTGGCTGGGGAAAGGCAAAATGGGGATCTTCGATCTGGTGCCATTTCTGCTCATAGTCAAACTGTACCACAGGGCGGTAATACTCCAGACGCCATTCCTGCAAGCCACGTGTCAGACGGAACAGCAGCGAACCAAATTGCCAGGCTTTGGACTCATTTATTTCAAAATTCTGTTCCCCCCACCAATGAATAGAGGGCTGAGCAGAGGAAAAATCAACTTGATCGTGTGGCAATGCGGCTGTCCTTTCGTACTAAATCTTTCTAAACATACTTCACGCTGTCATGTGCTTAGAGTACACTCAATTTAAATTTTTTCACTATTATTATAATTCTACGATGCAAGTACTGAAACAATTACAAATCCCTTATAGTTTTGCCAAACGCCATGGGGTGTTGTTGCGTTATGAAGGGGATCAGGTCTTTATCGTCCGTCGTGATAATACCTCGATGCTTGCATTGCAGGAAGCACGCCGTTTTTTAGGCCATCCTGCCCAGTATCAGCTCTGCAATGATCACGAATTTAGCCAATTACTCAGTAGCAGTTTCGCTGGAGACAGTGGCGAATCACAACAAGTCGCAGCTGGTCTGGAAGACCATCCAGATTTGCTTAGTCTGGCCGATTCTGTCCCTGAAGCTGAAGATTTAATGGATCAGGAAGATGATGCGCCGATTGTCCGCCTGATCAATGCCTTACTTTCAGAAGCAATCCGTGTGGGTGCTTCCGATATTCATATTGAATCCTTTGAGAAGAAACTTTCAGTCCGCTTGCGGGTTGATGGTCAGTTACGCGAAATTGTACAGCCACGCCGTGAACTGGCACCGCTGTTAGTCTCGCGGATTAAAGTCATGGCCAAGCTGGATATTGCGGAAAAGCGTATTCCCCAAGACGGTCGTATTTCGTTGCGCCTAGCAGGGCGTGAAGTCGATGTCCGTGTTTCTACCTTGCCATCTTCGTATGGTGAGCGCGTGGTAATGCGTCTATTGGACAAACAGGCCGGTCGCCTGAACATGACCCATTTGGGTCTAATGAATAATGATTACGATCGCCTTAAGACTTTGGTACATCGTCCACATGGGATTATTCTAGTCACTGGCCCAACTGGTTCGGGTAAAACGACGACACTGTATGCAGCACTTTCCGATCTGAATGATGGTTCCAAGAATATCCTGACCGCGGAAGATCCGGTCGAGTATCAATTGGAAGGTATTGGGCAGACGCAGGTAAATACTAAAGTGGATATGACCTTTGCCCGTGCTTTAAAAGCGATGCTGCGTCAGGATCCCGATGTCGTCATGGTGGGTGAGATTCGTGACCTGGAGACAGCAGAAATAGCAGTACAGGCTTCTTTAACAGGTCACCTGGTTTTATCAACCCTGCATACCAATACTGCAATTGGTGCAGTAACCCGTCTTAAAGATATGGGGATTGAACCTTTCTTATTATCCAGTTCGCTGATTGGGGTGGTTGCTCAGCGTTTGGTACGTACTCTCTGTTCACATTGTGCGACCTGGCATGTAGCAGATGAATTTGAACAAGGTCTATTTGCCCATGTCCATAATGGGACACAATTAGAATTACCACAGCCAAAAGGTTGTGAACGCTGCTCACATACAGGCTTCACTGGTCGAACTGCGATCTATGAAATTGTCCCGGTGGATGATCATATGCGCCGTCTGATTCATGGTAATGCACCAGAATACGAGTTAGAAAGTTACGCACGTCAACAATCTGGTTCTATTCGTGATGATGGCTTACGTAAAGTGCTGGCAGGTAAGACGACGGTAGAGGAAGTACTGCGGGTCACCAATGAAGCAGCAGAATTAGCTTAATGATAGAACTGTTAAAAAGTAGCCAGTTGGGCTGCTTTTTTATAGATTACCACAAGTCGATAATTTTCTTCATGAGTTGGGCGCGCAATGGAGCGGTTGGATTGCCGGCATTGCGTTGAGTCTCATTTTTATAAAAATTTTGCCAGGTTTTCGCTATTTCTACAGTTAAACCCGCCTGTTTCATCTTTTCAACATCAGCTTTACTCACATGATTCAAACGTGTTTCTGCATCTTGGGGACCTGTGCCCCAGCCAATTACACCTTGACTAAATTCAGGCAGGCTCATGTTATGCGGTGTAGGAGGAATAGCGAGTCGATCAATATCTGGATTCACCAGGGATTTGACTTGAGGGCGAATTTTTTCAGAAACTTGCACATCTGCAAAAGACGAGATAGAGATACTTAAAAACAGTGTGCTGAGGAGAAGAGGTTTTAACATTAAAATAAAACCAACAATAGATGCAAATAAGAATCATTATATATAACTATCTGTCTAATTGTTATCTTTTTGAAATAGGAAAATACAAACTGGTGTATAAAAAGTAGAAGATTAGCCGGCTAAGAATTGAATTTTTATACTGGATCAAGACTATCCTGAAAAACAGATTTTTCAGGATAGCGTCTACTGAACCTTAAGTAATCACATTTAACGTGACATCAATATTATTACGAGTAGCATTAGAATACGGGCAGACAATGTGCGCGGCATCCACCAGCTTTTGAGCTTCGTCCTGATCCATACCTTCCAGATGAACATTTAGGGTAACTTCAATACCAAAGCCAGTTGGGATCGGACCAATCCCTACCTCACCTTCAATATAAGCCTCTTTACTCATATTCAGTTTGTCTCGATTAGCCACAAATTTCATAGCCCCTAAAAAACAGGCTGAATAGCCAGCGGCAAAGAGCTGTTCAGGATTGGTACCACCGCCTGGACCACCCATTTCCTTTGGTACTGCGAGTTGTATATCCAGCAGTTGATCATCCGTAGTAACCCGACCATCGCGGCCACCTGTTGCTTTGGCATGGGCGGTATAGACAGTTTTTTCTAATGACATGATATGAATCCCTGTTATTTTTTCATGGAGTTTCTATGCTCGATGATTTTTAAACAGGAATAAGCAGGGATTTTGTTATTTTATGCAGGAAAATCGCAAACTTTAAAACTGGATCAATTTTCGATGTTGCATCAATGGCATGGACTCACGGACTTTATGCTGTTCATTTAAATCAAAATCTACCGTGATCAGCTGAGCACCTTCCGCATGTACCATATTCAGTACCTGACCGCGGCTATTGGTGGCTGCAGTATGTCCCCAAGTCTGACGTTTTTCTCCATGCCAGCCCTGTTGTGCAGCGCCAAGCACAGCACACTGAGTATCCATGGCACGTGCTTGTAGAAGTAACTGCCAATGCATTTGACCCGTGGTATAGGTAAAAGCAGAAGGGGCAGTCAGAATATTGGCGCCTTGTTGACGTAAAGTCAGTGCCAATTCAGGGAAACGCAGGTCATAACACACCATCAAGCCAATATTGCCAAATGGGGTTTTCGCAACCACGACATCTGTACCTGGTTCAAAGAATTTGGACTCCTGATAGCCACCGACAGCATCACCCACTTGCACATCGAATAAATGAATCTTGTCATAACGTGCTTCAGTACGTTCCGGGCTAATGCACAGGCTTACCGTACGGACACGACCATCTTCAATGACTAAACCATCCGGGCGATACGGACAAGGCAGGGTGCCAGCAATAATCCAGATCTGATATTGATGTGCCAGTTTTTCGAGGCGTTGCTGAATGTCTTCAAACTGCGCCGCAGTTTCGCGTTGTTTTCCGGCAGCAAAGCAGACAAAATTTTCAGGAAAGACGATCAGTTCAGCACCAGCGGCTTTACTCTGCTGAATCAAGGATTCTATCGTTCTGAAATTGTCTTCAATTTCATTCTGAGAATTCATTTGTACAACAGAGAGTAAAGTCATCGTTTCCTTCCTGGAAAATTAAGATTAAATATTGGGTTCGGACACCTTATCGAGATTATCCTGTTCTTTTTGCAGCTGTTTAACCAAAGGTTCGAACATATTTTTGTTGCTTTCATTGAGTTTCATCAATGTCTTATGCGCATCCAGGACCGTAGTGAGCATATTACGATGCGTTACATGCTCTTCGATCAGGGCACGGGTGCAGACATGCGAATCTCCACAATAGTTCAGGATCACAAATACCTGTCCCAGACCCATACTATTGGCCAGGGTTGTAATATCTGAATTGGTAGAGAGCATGACAGCCTGGATATGATGCACTTGTTTCAGCTTCAAACCCAGTTTCGCAAGAACACCGAGTACAGTACTGTCAATAAAACTGGTTTCAGTTAAATCAACGATCGCACCAACGACATTATCTTGCTGTTCAATTTTGTTCAGTAACTTGTCTAGACTTATGCAAGATTGTGCACGCACTTCGCCAATAAGCTTAAAAATATGCGTTCCATTCAAACTTGCATATTCAACATGACCTGTTGACATATAAATGCCATTTGCAGAGAAGGATATTAAATTATCCCATAGGGTAGTTTGATACTCAAGTAGCTGAAGGTCTGAGTTAATTTAAGTATCTATTAAAGCAATAATTATATTACTAATTCATACGTATGAAGCTAAGGAAGGCAATATCGTCTGCCACATGCTCCGGCGCTTGAAAAGATTGATTTTGCAAGTGATAGACCAGCTGTGCAAACTGTTCATTCAAACCGCCATCAAAGGGTTCCAGGGCACCATCCGAACATAAAATGAATCGGGCATGACGTTTCAGGACGAATTCCTGTTCATCTACTTCCAGTTCTTCGGTCAGCCCGAGTGGAAAACTACTGGTCGATAAAATTTTGGGTGCCTGATTGGGTTCAAAAATAATAGGCGGTGGATAATGCCCGGCACTGGACCAGCGCACCACATGAGTTTCAAGGTTTAAAACCCCGGCAATCATGGTGATATGCTTTTCAATATTTTCCTGAACCAGCATGCCATTCAGCTTTTTGATCAGTTCACGTGGCGATTTGGAACGGCCATGAAAAGCTGCCATCCATGAGGTAAGTAAACTACTGGTGACACCATGTCCAGACACATCAGCCAGATAGAACATCACTTCTTTATCGCTAATTTTCCAGTAATCGTACCAATCACCAGAAAGATAAGCGGAAGGCTGAAAATATGTTTCTACCTGATAGTTGAAAAGCTCAATCGGGTTGGGAAGCAATCTTTGTTGTAACTCTGCTGCGGAAGGTAAGTCGCGACTATCCTGGTTTCTTTTATATTGCGCATCAATTTTTTGTAAAGCGAGGAGAGGCTGAGCTGGAAGTTTGTTCCAGATCCACCCGGCAAGAGCGCCTTGTTCCCAGGCTTGAGATAGTTCAGCTCCTTCATTTTCCAAAGCCAAGACAATGGTAGGAAAATTCCATTGGTATTTCAGATAATCATGCACATCGGAAATTGCAAGAATAGTCTGATCATACAACTCATGATCTTCAAGACCAATCATCTGCACGTCTGGAAGCGTGTCAAGGACTTGATCAAGATAAGGAACATCACGAGTCGGCTGAATAAAATACATAAGGAAATGAACTAATCCCAAATTTGTTTATTAGATGTACTATAACAAGCTATTGATTACCGGCGAATCTTTTTCACCGATAATCTTGCTGAAATTATTGACTTAAAAGGTTGGTTGTGTCGAATCGCTCTGATCTTCATCAAACTCATCTTCAAATTCATCATCTATATCAGTGAATAGACTTTCCGACTCTAAGCCTTTTTTTTCAGCAATTGCATAACTGGTACGTTGCAGATAAATGTCACGAATCTGTGCATAACGATCACCAGTCAATACCCCTTCAACGTCCAGTATTTCAGAACGAGTGTCGATAACACGCAAAGACTGGTCACTCCAGTAAAGTCCGTCATTATCATCAAGAATATATTTTTGTGGACGAGCCTGGCTATCTACAGCGCTACCAATTACCCCGCGGACAGAGCTTGGACCTAAAAGTGGCAGCATGATATAAGGGCCAGAAGGCACTCCATAATAACCTAAAGTAATTCCCAGCCTTTCATCTTCATGACTCAAGCCCAAGCGACGGGCAGGATCTGCCAAACCTAGAGTCGTTAGCGTATTAATGGTAAAGCGGCCTAGGGACTTGGCAGCCCGTGCAGGACGACCTTGAATTAACTGGTTGACTACATTCCAGGGTTCACCCAGGTTATTGCGGAACTGAGTATAGCTGCCGCGAACATCTTTCGGAACCTTTTCCACATATTGTACGGCTACAGGTCGTAACACGTTGCGGTCAATCACATCGTTAAATTGATAGATCTTTCTATTTAGTGGCTGAAAGGGATCTTTAACTTCTTCAGCCTGTGCTGCTCTGGCATCGACCTTCAATTGTGTCTGTAATTGTTGCGCCTTATTGGAAATTTTTGTTCTAAGGGGCGTTTTTTCAGGCTCATTTTCTAGATTTTCCACATCGGTAGTCACCTCAGCAAAAACCTGTGCGGTTGAGGCTAAAGAAAATAAACATAGAGTTAAGTAAATAGAACGATGCATAAGGTAACCTGAGGCCTTTTCCGGGTAAGTAGCACTACTTATTAATATGAAAATAATAAACGTTATATTCAGGAATAAACATCATTTAAGCAAATTTGTATAAAAAATGAAGGAAAACACACGAAAAGATTAAAAAATACACATGTGGAGAGATTTTTTTAAAAAAGGTGTTGCAAGGCCTCTGAAATACTGTAGAATGCACATCCATCGGCGGTGATGAAGATTAAAACTTCTGATAAAACAGTAACTTAGTTAAGATTGGTTGAGTTAGGTTTTATTTGATAAGTTTAAAAATAATCTGATTTACTGGTTGACTTTCTAGAGATAGAGAGTAATATAGCCGACCTAGCTTGCTGCTGACGAAGTAGCAAGAAGATCATTAAGAGATTATGAAGAACAACTTGTGTGGATTTTTACTGGTTGATTGATCGAAATTATTTTCATTGATTGATGGTAGAAATTACTCGAAGTTTATTTGAGAAATGAATGTCAGAAAATTGATGAGCCAGATTTGGTGTTTTGAATAAAGCACTATTGATTTTAAACTGAAGAGTTTGATCATGGCTCAGATTGAACGCTGGCGGCAGGCTTAACACATGCAAGTCGAGCGGGGAAGGTTGCTTCGGTAACTGACCTAGCGGCGGACGGGTGAGTAATGCTTAGGAATCTGCCTATTAGTGGGG
>NZ_AJXD01000035.1:0-10777 GCF_000264725.1 Acinetobacter sp. HA
CTCCATTTTATGGAGGTTTTTTTATAGGTATTATGTAACCATTATCGATGGAAAATTCGCGCTTTGTCACGTTGCCAGTCACGGTCTTTCTCAGTTGCACGCTTGTCATGCAGCTGTTTACCTTTTACCAAGGCAATTTCCAGTTTGGCATTTGGACCTTTCCAGTAACAAGCCAGTGGTACGCATGAATAACCCTTCTGGTTAATTGCACCCAGAAGTTTTTCAATTTCACGGCGATTCAGCAACAGTTTACGGGTACGCGTCGCTTCAGGTACCACATGGGTAGACGCGCTCAATAGCGGCTGAATCTGGGCACCAAACAGGAAAGCTTCACCATTTTTAAAGGTAATATAACTTTCTACGATGGTCATACGACCAGCACGCATTGATTTGACTTCCCAGCCTTTTAATGAAAGCCCCGCTTCAAATTTCTCTTCAATAAAATAATCGTGGCGGGCACGTTTATTCAGTGCAATGGTACCGCCATTATTTTTTTTTACTACAATAGATGCTTTCGCCATAATCTGATACTTCCAAACGTGCTGCTATTGTACCGCAACTTTAATTGAGTTGAAGTTTTTAAATTGATGGAGTTTCTTCGCCAAAAAATCAAGATTTTGTTAAAATGGAAAACTTACACAATAAACAGAGTAAAAATGGATGACTAAAACTCGTGTGATTTATCCGGGGACCTTTGATCCGATCACCAATGGCCATATTGACCTGGTGACCCGTGCAGCAAAGATGTTTGATGAAGTGGTGGTTGCAATTGCGATTGGACATCACAAGAATCCGGTATTTAGTCTGGAAGAGCGAGTTGAGCTGGCCCAAGCGTCGTTGAGCCATTTGAACAATGTTGAATTTGTAGGATTTGATGGCCTACTGGTGAATTTCTTCCGTGAGCAGAATGCTACAGCAGTTCTGCGTGGTCTGCGTGCAGTGTCAGATTTTGAGTATGAATTTCAGTTGGCCAATATGAACCGTCAGCTGGATTCACATTTTGAAGCGGTATTTTTAACCCCTTCAGAGCAATATTCTTTTATTTCATCCACATTGGTGCGTGAAATTGCTCGTTTAAGAGGTGATGTGACCAAGTTTGTTCCGCCAAACGTGGTTGAAGCCTTCGAGCGTAAACTTCAGCAAGGTTGGTAGCGTGTCTTTATATATCACCGATGAATGCATCAACTGTGATGTCTGTGAACCTGTCTGTCCGAATGAGGCAATTTTCATGGGTGAAGTCATCTATGAAATTAACCCGGACTTATGTACAGAATGCGTCGGGCATCACGACAAACCACAGTGCCAGTTATTCTGCCCTGTGGACTGTATCCCGCTTGATCCGAACCATGCCGAGACGCGTGAGGAGCTTCAGGCCAAGTATGAAAAACTGACTGCTCAAAAAACATCAAGCAATTAGTCGCCAGATTTGGTACTATGCGGCTCGAAGTGAGCCAGACGATCGCTGCTGTGGAGATCTCCGTGATTGAAGCAGGGGAGGAAAGTCCGGGCTTCATAGGGCAAGGTGCCAGGTAACGCCTGGGCGGCGTGAGCCGACGGAAAGTGCAGCAGAGAGTAGACCGCCTTCATTATGGTTCTGAGCAATCGGAATCGGAGGTAAGGGTGAAAGGGTGCGGTAAGAGCGCACCGCATGACTGGCAACAGTTCATGGCATGGTAAACCCCACCGGAAGCAAGACCAAATAGGGATCCTTTAGGCATGGCCCATGCTGGATCCGGGTAGGTCGCTTGAGCGTATGAGTGATTGTACGCCTAGAGGAATGATCGTTCTCGACAGAACCCGGCTTATCGGCTCACTTCACCAAATTTTGATCAATCAGTGCATTATGGGGTTGACGTTTTTTTTAGAAAAACTCATAATGCGCGCACAGTTTAAGGCTATGTAGCTCAGTTGGTTAGAGCACCGCACTCATAATGCGGGGGTCACAAGTTCAAGTCTCGTCATAGCCACCATATTCTGAAAAACCCACTCCAATTGAGTGGGTTTTTTTATACCTATAAGAATTACAATGATAAAATGAGTGGAAATTAAGCAACTCGGTTAAAAATACTTAATAAAATTTTATGAAGTGAAGATTTAAATGATTTTAGAAAAGCGTAAAAAGTTAGCAGAAGATTGGGGCAGTAGTGGAATCTCTCATATTGAAGAATCTATTTGGAGTTCGACGATTCAACAAAAAGATTTGAATAAAATTAGAGAGTTTTTATCTAAGAATAATTTTAAATATGTCGATATTAGTATTGTTAGACCACTGAATAATAAGACTGAGCAAACTAAGTTTAGAACTCATTATGATGAACTTGGTCGGTGCTTTAGTACGAATTATGGTATTTGTATTCCAGCTAATAGTAATAATTTAAAACTAACTGTTGGATTGGAAAGTGAATTAAAAAATCAGGAATGTCAGGATAAAACGCTTTATATAATAAATAGTTTAAGAATTATATTTGGAATACCTATTGCTCGCGAATTAATGTTTACATCATTGGCTCAAATTGAAAGTTTTCTAGATACAGGTATAAATTCTGAATTGGGATATGCTTCAAAATTTGATGTTCAGAATCTAAATCTCTATGAAGAGATTGAATATTCAGAACTACGTGAATTGCCAATAGATGCACTAATTCTTTTAGATAAAGCATTTCAGCAAAAGTTTCCTAAAGAACGTTTTATATTAATGTGGGTAGCATTTGAAGCAATTATTAATTCTTTACCAAATTTGAAAATGAATGGAAATAAACGTCAAAAGTATTTTCAAGAAGAATTAGCATCTGAAATTCTGAACCAAGAAATTATAAGATTACGAGACTTTAGACATATTGTATTTAAAGAGGCTAAATTTAAAGATGAAGAAGTTGAGGAAATTAATTGGTCTTTATATATGGCAATACAGCTAGCAATTTTAAGTGATTGTCCGCAAAGACAGGCTTTTTTAAATGGATATGAGCAATATGTTCTTAATAAGTCATAAATTTTTAAAATATTGAACCAATTTATCAATATCATCCGTCTGCAACTGTTCATGCATTTTTAAAAACTGCTTTTGATCGATATCATAAATTTTAAGGGAAAGCAGTTTGTCTATATCTTCCTGTGGGAAACGATATTTAATAATTTTTGCAGGTACGCCACCAACCACTGCATAAGGTGGCACATCTTCAGTCACGACAGCCCCCGTTGCGACTACAGCACCTTCACCAAGCTTTACACCCGGCATAATCATGGCACGAGAGCCGATCCAGCAGCCATCACCAATGATCGTATCACCCGCAAGCTCAAAACCCCGTGTATCGAACGGAAACGCTGAAATCCAGTCGATACGGTGCAACTGGTTGCTACCCATCATAATCACGCATTCTGCGCCAAAACAGACGAAATTGCCGATATAAAGCTGATCAATCGGCTTCTCAGGCGTTGCAGGCTTATCATGTAAATAACGCACAACACAACGCTCAAAACCCTGATCCCAATAGGCTGAATAGTAGGAATAATTCCCTTTAATATGAATATTCGGGTTCTTCACGGTTTTTGAGATAAACTCGAACTCACACCAATGATTCACAGGCGAATTAATTAACTTTTCGGACATAGGGAGACAAGAACAATAAGGAATGGGTCATTATACCGAATTGCGCTGCAAGCTGAATCAACAATCTCGATCTAGTCCATGAAGAAAATTTTAAGGTAAATGCTGATCTAAGTGCTTTGAGGGATACGTGCAATGACTTTAATTTCAAAATCAAAACCAGCCAGCCAAGTCACGCCCACAGCCGTCCAGTTCGGATAAGGCTTTTGGGTAAAAATCTGGTTTTTAACTTTCATAATGCTTTCAAACTGCTGTTCAGGATCGGTATGAAAAGTGGTGACATCGATAATATCATCAAAAGTACAACCAGCCGCTGCCAATGTCGCAGCTAAATTTTGAAAAGCGCGTTCTACCTGTTTTTCAAAATCTGGTTCGGGAGAACCATCTTCACGGCTACCGACCTGACCTGAAACAAACAGTAAATCTTGCGATTTGATCGCAGCAGAATAACCATGTTGTTCATACAGGGCATGGCGGTCTTGGGGAAATATTGCAGTTCTAGTCATGGCTATTCTCTTTAAAAAAATTACTATGAAAATTTTTTCTTAAAGCGTCTGGCAGTTTCACATACGCTACGTATGTAAACATAATTGACATACGTAGCGTATGTCAATTAAAATTTTTGTAATGCTGAAGTGGGAATAGAAATGTCTGTTCGTGAATTAAAAATGGCCGAGACCCGTAAAAAACTGATTCAAGTGGCACGCCGTGCATTTGGGGAATATGGCTATGCAGAGACTTCAATGGATAAACTCACAGCAGAAGCAGGGCTGACCCGTGGTGCGCTATATCATCATTTTGGTGATAAAAAGGGCTTATTTGCTGCGGTGGTCGATCAGATTGATTCAGAAATGGCTTCATCTGCCCAGCAACATCTGGAGCAGCCTGATAATCTCTGGGAAGGATTGATGCTTGAAGGACGCACTTATATCGAACATGCCCTAAATGCTGAGTTTCAACGGATTGTGCTGCGCGATGGCCCGGCAATACTGGGTGATCCAGCACATTGGCCAAGTCAAAATAAATGCCTGCAATCAACACGTGAATGTGTAGAACAGTTACTGGCTGAAGGTCGATTAAAACCAGTCGATGCGCTTGCTGCTGCGGTCTTGTTAAATGGCGCAGCAATGAATGCAGCACTGTGGGTGGCATCCAGCGATGATCCTGCACAGGTTTTATCTGAGGCTTTACAGGCATTTGAAGCATTGGCTTCTGGCTTCTTAAAATAAAATCGATAGAAATTTTCAGGATCAATAAAAAACCCCTCAAGCGAGGGGTCTTACAGCCTAAAAATATCTAAATAAAAAATTAGATATATTCAACTTTGGAAATTTCGTATTCCACTTCACCTTGTGGTGTCACGATTTTCACTTCGTCGCCTTCGTTTTTACCTAAAAGTCCACGCGCGATCGGAGAGTTCACAGAGATCTTGTTGATCTTAAAGTCTGCTTCGTCATCACCCACAATTTTGTAAGTTTTTTGTTCTTCAGTGTCCAGATTTTCAATGGTCACTGTCACGCCAAATACAACACGACCGTTTTGTTCCAGTGCTTTAACATCAATCACCTGGCAAGCACCAAGTTTACCTTCGATGTCCTGAATACGACCTTCACAGAAGCCCTGTTGTTCACGTGCAGCATGATACTCTGCATTTTCCTTTAGATCTCCATGTTCACGTGCTTCAGCAATTGCGGCTGTAATACGCGGGCGATCAACAGTTTTTAGCTGATGTAATTCTTTTTCCAAGGCAAGTTTGCCTTCAGGAGTCATAGGATAACGTTGCATAGTTGTCCCTCAAAATTAGGTATGTAAGTAAAATACAAAGTGTATAAATGAAAAAAAGCCCGCCACCGAGAAGGTGGCGGGACTTCTCAGTAACGAATTAACCTACTGTTAAATCTTGCAAACGATATACATCCATCGGCAATTTAATCGCTAAAGCTTGGCATACTGCGTCCGCACCATTCAAGGTAGTTGTGTTATACACTTTACCTTGAAGCGCTGAACGACGGATCGAGAATGAATCTTCCTGCGCTTTTTTACCTTCAGTCGTATTGATTACAAGGTGGATTTCGCCGTTTTTGATACGGTCCACAATGTTTGGACGACCTTCAGTTACTTTGTTTACGCGTTCACATTCAAGACCAGCTTCGCTAATCACTTTAAATGTACCATCAGTTGCAAGAATCTTGAAGCCTAGGTCAATCAATTGTTTCGCAATACCTGCTGCACGAGGTTTATCTGAGTCACGTACAGAAATGAATGCGTGTTTCACTTCACCTTCTGTCGGAAGACCAGGTAGACGTTCGTTCGCACCTAGAACAGCTTTATAAAATGCTTCACCGAATGTTTTACCAACACCCATCACTTCGCCTGTAGATTTCATCTCAGGGCCAAGGATCGGGTCAACGCCAGGGAATTTGTTGAATGGGAATACTGCTTCTTTTACAGAGAAGTGTTCAGGGATAATCTCTGAAGTGAATCCTTGAGATTCTAGAGATTGACCCGCCATACAACGTGCAGCCACTTTCGCTAAAGATTCGCCGATACACTTAGAAACGAACGGCACAGTACGTGATGCACGTGGGTTCACTTCCAGGATGTAAACGTCTTCGCCTTTAACCGCAAACTGAACGTTCATTAGACCAATTACGCCAAGTTCTTTTGCCATTGCAATTGTTTGACGACGCATTTCGTCCTGAATCTCTTTAGACAGAGAATAAGGAGGAATCGAGCATGCTGAGTCACCTGAGTGAATACCTGCTTGTTCAATATGCTGCATGATGCCGCCAATCACAACGTCTTTACCGTCAGAGACACAGTCTACGTCAACTTCGATTGCATCATCCAGGAAACGGTCAAGCAGAACAGGCGCTTCGTTTGATGCTTGAACTGCATCACGTAGGTAGCGTTTAAGTTCTTCATCGTTATAAACGATTTCCATCGCACGGCCACCAAGGACGTAAGATGGACGTACCACAAGTGGATAGCCTACTTTAGACGCTTCAGCCATACCTTCTTCAGCAGATTTTACGATGCTGTTGTTTGGTTGACGAAGTTGCAGACGTTGAATCATTTGCTGGAAGCGTTCACGGTCTTCTGCGCGGTCAATCGCATCAGGAGATGTACCAATGATTGGCGCACCCGCTTCTTCTAAAGCACGAGCCAGTTTCAAAGGTGTTTGACCACCATACTGAACGATAATGCCTTTTGGCTTCTCGATACGTACGATTTCAAGCACATCTTCAAGTGTAATTGGTTCGAAGTACAAACGGTCAGATGTGTCGTAATCCGTAGAAACTGTTTCTGGGTTACAGTTCACTATGATGGTTTCATAGCCGTCTTCACGCATTGCAAGCGCCGCGTGTACACAGCAGTAATCGAATTCGATACCTTGACCGATACGGTTAGGACCGCCACCAATCACCATGATCTTGTCACGAGTCGATGGATTTGCTTCACATTCTTCATCGTAAGTTGAATACATGTAAGCTGTATCAGATTCGAATTCTGCAGCACATGTATCGACACGTTTGTAAACTGGCGTTACGCCCAGGTTCCAACGGTGTTTACGGAATTGTTTTTGTGAAATACCCATCAAGTTCGCAATGCGAAGATCTGATAAACCTTTACGTTTGAACCCACGGATATTGTCCGCATTCAAGTCACCAAAACCTAAAGTTTTGATCTGGTTTTCAGTTTTGATGATGTCTTCGATTTGGATCAAGAACCAACGGTCGATGTTCGTCGCAGCAAAGACTTCATCAAGCGTGAAGCCGTGACGGAATGCATCGCCCACGTACCAGATACGCTCAGGACCTGGAACTTTAAGCTCTTGTAAAATTTTCTCACGCGCGCCTTCAGTACCCGCTTCGATTTTTTCATCAAAGCCAGATGCACCGACTTCAAGACCACGAAGTGCTTTTTGCATAGACTCCTGGAAGTTACGACCAATGGCCATCACTTCACCCACAGATTTCATCTGTGTTGTCAAAGTTGCGTCAGCTTGCGGGAATTTCTCGAAGTTGAAACGGGGAATCTTGGTGACAACGTAGTCAATCGCAGGTTCGAAAGATGCTGGAGTCGTACCGCCAGTGATGTCATTTTTCAGTTCATCAAGGGTATAACCCACAGCCAGTTTCGCAGCGATTTTAGCAATCGGGAAACCAGTTGCTTTAGACGCAAGCGCAGATGAACGAGAAACACGCGGGTTCATCTCGATCACAACCATACGGCCGTCTTTCGGGTTAATACCGAACTGAACGTTAGAACCGCCTGTTTCTACACCAATTTCACGAAGTACAGCTAGAGAAGCGTTACGTAGTAACTGGAATTCTTTATCTGTAAGCGTTTGTGCAGGCGCAACAGTGATCGAGTCACCTGTGTGCACGCCCATTGGGTCGAAGTTTTCAATGGTACATACAATGATACAATTGTCGTTTTTGTCACGAACAACTTCCATTTCGTATTCTTTCCAGCCAATTAATGATTCATCGATCAATAACTGTTTGGTTGGAGAAAGATCGAAACCGCGTTCACAGATTTCAATGAATTCTTCTTTGTTGTATGCGATACCGCCGCCTGAACCACCCATGGTGAATGATGGACGGATAATCACAGGGAAGCCGAAGCGTGCTTGAATCTCTAAAGCTTCTTCCATTGATTCGGCAATGTCTGCTTTTGGACATTCAAGACCAATTTTACGCATTGCCTGGTCGAACAGTTTACGGTCTTCAGCTTTTTCAATTGCTTCTTTGGTCGCACCGATCAGTTCAACATTGAATTTTTCTAAAATGCCGTGCTCATCAAGGGCAAGGGCACAGTTCAATGCTGTTTGACCACCCATTGTAGGAAGAACTGCGTCTGGACGTTCTTTCTCAATGATTGCTGCAACAGTCTGCCAGGTAATCGGTTCGATATACGTTGCATCTGCCATTGCAGGGTCAGTCATAATGGTTGCCGGGTTAGAGTTCACCAAAATAACACGGTAGCCTTCTTCACGAAGCGCTTTACACGCTTGCGCGCCTGAATAGTCAAACTCACACGCCTGACCAATCACAATAGGACCAGCACCGATAATTAAGATGCTTTTAATGTCTGTACGTTTAGCCATGATGCTTCCTTAATTACTTCTTAGATGCTTCGATAAGTTCGATGAAATGATCGAACAATGGTGCGCAGTCATGTGGACCAGGGCTTGCTTCAGGGTGACCCTGGAAGCTGAACGCAGGTTTGTCTGTGCGATGAATACCTTGGTTAGTACCATCAAACAGTGAGCGATGAGTCACACGCAATACCGCAGGCAAGGTGCTTTCATCCACTGCGAAGCCGTGGTTTTGAGAAGTAATCATCACTGTACCAGTTTCAATGTTTTGTACAGGATGGTTGGCACCGTGATGGCCGTGAGGCATTTTCACAGTCTTGGCACCGCTTGCAAGCGCAAGAATCTGATGACCTAGGCAAATCCCGAATACAGGAATATTGCGGGCATCTTCTACAATTGTTTTTACAGCTTCAATTGCGTAGTCACATGCAGCTGGATCGCCAGGGCCGTTCGACAGGAACACGCCATCTGGATTCAGTGCAAGTACATCAGCAGCAGGAGTTTGCGCAGGCACAACGGTCAATTTACAACCGCGATCTGCAAGCATACGTAAGATGTTGGTTTTGACACCGTAATCGTATGCAACAACATGGAATTTAAATTCTGGTTGAGCGAAGCCTTTACCTAAAGTCCATGAACCTTCAGTCCATTCAAAACCTTCAGGATCACAGCATTCTTTTGCAAGGTCTAAACCATTCAGACCACCGAATGCGCGTGCTTTTTCAAGTGCTTCTTCTTCAGTGATGTTTTCGCCTGCAAGGATACAACCGTTTTGTGCACCTTTATCACGCAAAATTCGAGTTAATCGTCGCGTGTCGATGTCAGCAATAGCCACTACATTGTGCTGTTCTAGATATTCACCTAGTGATTGTTCAGCACGGAAGTTACTGTGTAATAAAGGAAGGTCACGGATAATTAAACCGTTTGCCCATACTTTATGAATACGACCTGATTCTGCGTCTTCTTCGTTGCAACCCGTATTACCGATATGTGGGTAAGTTAAAGTTACAAGCTGCTGTGCATAACTTGGATCAGTCAAAATTTCTTGATAGCCAGTCATGGCAGTGTTGAAAACGACTTCACCAGTCGTACAACCCGATGCGCCAATCGAAGTACCTTTAAAGATAGTTCCGTCGGCAAGGGCTAAAATTGCTGGGGTGCTCAAACCAAAGCTCCTGAAATTTAGGCTGTAAAAAAGCGAGTAGACGAAAAAAAAGGAAGGTTAATTTTTAAACCTACCCTCCTATGTCTGCTCGCTTGAACTTAACACGGCATTATACGCAGTAACACCTGCTAAGTCCAATAGCTTTGCCGCAAAAGTATGAGATAAATGGCTTGCTTTTTGCTTGAAAGTCTGTTTCATGATCAATGTTGAAAAATGTAACCATTTAATCTCTGTACACGACAAATTTCACAGAACCCTTATCCTATCAGGGTTCTGCCTTCTTAAAATTGCCAAAATTTCCTTAAACTCTTCTTTTTTCCCAAAACCAATTAAACGCTGAATCGCCATTTGAACATAGTCTAAACCATAGCGAAATAAACTCATTGAGAGTCGTCCATGCTTCTTTATTTTTATCGCTTTTTTTTGATCATGTTGCCATTCACCCGTTAAGTAACACCAACAGAAGCTTATAGCTAACACCGCAATCAATTTTTTCACTCGTCTAGGGTCTGTCAAGCGCGTATTTTCAAGATTAAACCCGCGTCCTTTGAGACAACTGAATAAGGTTTCAATTTCCCAGCGTAATGCATAATCCTGAATAGCATTGGCATTAAACTGAGGAGAAACGACGAGTAAAAGCTCTCCATTTTCTAACTGTAGTGCACTTATATATAGTTTCACCCGACCAACCAAAATCCGTCGTTTACGACATTCAATTTGACCAACTTTAAGATGGCGAAATAAATCACTAATTTTATGATTCTTTCCTAAATGATTGGTGACAATGAAGTTTTTTTAACACGAATGCAGAAGTTGATGTCTTGTTCAATTAACCATGTAAACCACTGCTCACCGATAAACTCTCTGTCTGCGAACACATTCACAATACGGTCTTTACCAAAAA
>NZ_AJXD01000036.1:0-16915 GCF_000264725.1 Acinetobacter sp. HA
TGAAAATTGGGGTTTTTTAGCCAAAATTTGCGGGTAAATTAAAATATCTGCTGAGGAAAAATTTAATTCGCCCTAATGCGGTGCATTATGCACTTAATTGTTGCATGTGTAAACAGCAAACAATATGAATTTCAATTTTTTTTGAAACTATTTGATACATCCGCTGGTTATTTGCTGAAATTAAAAAATTTTATTTTAAATATAAGGACATAAATTAGGACCTACATGACTTTTGAGTTCAGTAAAGTTATATAAAAGCATTTAATATAAAGAATTTTTTCTTTCTGAAGAAATGGATTTTTTGTATAATAATTAAGATAAATCAAATACTTTATTAATTATTAGTCTGAGGGCGTACGCTAAGACAATGAATACTCTGCGCTCTGAACAAATCAGTAAACACCTTTATTGCGCAATGTCTGTCATTATTTTATGTCTGCTGTTCATTTGCATTCCTCTCATTGTGAATAGCACTCAAAGTTACCTTAAGGCTGTGCGTACTTCTGACGAATTACATGCCCTGCAAGAAGTTGCCATTCTGGCCAATAAGATTTCCAAGGAAAGAGCCCCTGCCAATAAAGTCCTTTCCAGTACGCCTGAAGAGATTCACCAACGACAACAAGAACTCGAAATTTACCGTAAAGAAGTAGATCAGCAGTTCGAACATACAGCAAAAGTATTACAGCAAGTGGGCTTCCCGCATTTAAGTCAACGTTTGGAAAGTGCGGTTCGACCAAGTCTGGAGCAGGGACGTTTACAGATCGATAGCTATGCAAAAATTCCTTGGGAACAGCGTAATGCTCAAGCACTTGATCAGGCGATTGCTGCAATGTTTAAGGCCTGGGACAATTGTCGTATTATCCTAAAAGGAGTAGTAATTGCTTCTAATACTACCTCTACCTCTACCTCACAAAATAATTTTATTTCTCAGATTTTATTTTTATCTGACTTGAGGGATCAGGCAGGGCGTGCCGCCTCTACAATCATGGCTTATGTGACTTTCGACCAACCGATTCCTGCTGCAAACCTAACCCGTGCCATGCAAGTCCAATATCGGATCCATTATCTTTGGGATTTAATCGGCACATTGCAGCCGGAAGAGGACAAGACTGAAGAATTCAACCGGTTGCATAATGCTGTCGATACGGTATTTATTCAAAAAGGCTTACCGATCGTTTCAAGTCTGGTGGAAGAGAGCATTCAGCAGGTTCCTTATCATTTGACAGGAACAGAACTCACCAATGCGATGGTTGATAAATTTGCTACCGTTGTTGACCTGCAAAGCCATTTACTTGAGTACAGCAATCAGGTTGCAGAGCGGGAAAAATCTTCTCATTTGCAGCAATTGCTCTGGACAGTTTTACTTTCATTTGTGTCTTTAGGAGCAGCAATTGCAACGATGATTTTTGCACGTAAAAGTGTATTTCAGCCGCTGATAGAAGCGCGTCAAATTCTGTTTACGCTTTCGGAAAATGGTGATACCAAAGCTTTATCATCGAATGCCCATACTAAATCTGAATCCTTATTTACTGCCATTCAAAGGTTGCAACAGATGTTGCAGCAACGTGATGCCTTAGAATTCAGGCTTAAAAATATTGCTCATTCCGATCCTTTAACCGGACTGGCGAATCGGTTCGCCCTGGAGGAATACACTCGTTTTCTGGAATCACATCCTTCACAGTTTAGTCAGACGTGTTTGATGATTATTGATATTGATCACTTTAAGCAGGTGAACGATCAGTATGGACACATTATCGGAGATGAAGTCATTCAGTTTGTGGCGCAGTGCCTGAAGGACAATGTCCGTACTTCTGATTTACTGGTACGTTATGGCGGGGATGAATTTCTGGTTCTGATCGAAAATATTGACTTCGATAATGCCCGTAAGATTGCTGATAAGATTCGAAGCGAAGTAGAGGGTGCTTATATTTTAAGTGAAAATGGTGATCAGATTCAGGTCTCGGTCAGTGTGGGGGTGGCGATAGGTGCGCAGTCCTGGATCAGCCTGTTTACCAAAGCGGATAAGGCTTTGTTTGTGGCTAAAGGTCAAGGGCGTAATGCGGTGGCTGAGGTTTAGTTCATATATTTTTAATGTCTTTTACTTTATATATCCATGTTTTTAAAATGAAAAAAACGATGAATAAATCACTGTTTTAGCACAACATCTAATTCTTTAGAATCCGCCCTAACCCTCTTTTAAAAAGAGGGGCTAGGGGAGATTCCTTATTTCAATAACGGCTTTAAGAACCGCGCGGTATGCGAAGTCTTACTCTTTGCCACTTCTTCAGGTGTGCCTTCCGCGATAATCATACCGCCACCTGAACCCCCTTCAGGACCTAAGTCCACGATCCAGTCCGCAGTCTTAATCACATCCAGGTTATGCTCAATCACCACAATGGTATTGCCCTTGTCACGGAGCTGATGCAGGATATCCAGCAATTTGGCAATATCATGGAAATGCAGGCCAGTCGTCGGCTCATCCAGAATATACAGGGTTTGGCCGGTATCACGTTTTGCCAGTTCACGTGCCAGTTTCACCCGCTGTGCTTCACCACCAGAAAGTGTTGTCGCAGACTGACCCAGACGGATATAACCTAAGCCAACCTGATGTAAGGTTTCCAAGCGACGGTGAATCACTGGAATGGCATCGAAGAAATGCATGGCATCTTCAACAGTCATCTCCAGTACATCAGAAATGTTCTTACCTTTGTAATTTACTTCCAGCGTTTCACGGTTATAGCGCTTGCCATGACAGGCATCACAAGGCACATACATATCCGGCAGGAAGTGCATTGCCACCTTGATCATACCGTCGCCTTCGCAGGCCTCACAGCGACCACCTTTCACGTTAAACGAGAAACGGCCGGCTGCATAACCACGTGCCTTGGCTTCCTGTGTTTGTGAAAACAGTTCACGAATCGGAGTAAACAGACCGGTATAAGTCGCTGGGTTGGAACGTGGTGTACGTCCAATTGGACTCTGGTCAATATCTACAACTTTATCCAGGAATTGCAGACCATCAATCGAATCAAATTTCTCTGAGGTCTGAGTGGTTGCACCATTGAGCTGTGTTGCTGCTAGTGGCAACAAGGTCCGGTTAATTAACGTCGATTTACCTGAACCTGATACACCCGTGACACAGGTCATCACCCCTAATGGAATGGTCAGGTCGACATTTTTCAGGTTATGGCCTGCTGCACCCATTAGCCTGATCTGTTCTTCCGGTTTTGGTGGTTGGGTCCGTTTTTTCGGTACTTCAATTTTCAGCTTGCCAGACAGATATTTACCAGTCAGGGAATCTTCATGTTCAGCAAGTTCCTGATAGGTTCCTTCAGCAATCACATGACCGCCATGTACGCCGGCACCTGGACCGATATCAATAATATGGTCGGCGGCACGAATTGCATCTTCATCATGTTCAACGACCAATACCGTATTACCAAGATCCCGCAGACGTACCAAGGTTTGTAGCAGACGGTCGTTATCACGCTGGTGCAGGCCAATCGAGGGTTCATCCAGCACATACATGACACCCATCAGACCGGCACCGATCTGAGAAGCCAGACGGATACGTTGTGCTTCACCACCAGATAAAGTTTCAGCTGAACGGGACAGACTCAGGTAATTTAAACCAACAGACACCAGGAAGTGCAGACGCTCACGGATTTCCTTAAAAATCTTATCGGCAATTTCACCGCGGGCACCTTCAAGATTCAAACCTTGATAGTAGCTTTCGGCGTCACCAATCGACATGCGGGTAATGTCAGCAATGGTCTTGTCCAGAATTTTGACATTACGTGAAATTTCATTCAGACGTGAACCATCGCAGGCATCACAGGCGGCATTGGACAAGTACTGTGCCAGATCATCACGGACATAATTGCTTTCAGTTTCACGATAACGGCGTTCCAAATGCGGCAGTACACCTTCAAAAGCAATCACACGATTATGACGGCGACCGCGTTCATCAATATAACTCAGGTCAATCTTTTCGCGACCGGTTCCATAGAGGAATTTCTTTTTAACATCGGCTTCGAGCTGATTCCATGGCGTATCCAGTGAATAGCCAAAGTGATTGGCGACCTTTTCGATCATGCTGTAATAATATGGACGCTGACGGTCCCAACCCCGGATTGCGCCTTGACTGATACTCAGTTCAGGATTTGGAATCAGTTTATCTGCACTAAAATGGCTACGCGTACCGAGGCCATCACAAACCGGGCAGGCACCAAATGGATTATTGAACGAGAACAGACGTGGTTCCAGTTCCGCCACCGCACGATCACATTTCGGGCAGGAATGTTTGGCTGAGAAAACACGATCTGGCCGTTCGCCTTTCATCCGCGAGACAATGGCAATATCGCCACCCAGACGAAGGGCAGTTTCAAAGCTCTCGGCAATACGGTTACCCAGATCATCACGGACTTTAAAGCGGTCAACCACCACTTCAATGGTATGCTTTTTCTTTTTATCCAGTTCCGGCGGAGGATCAATTTCCATGATCTCGCCATCCACGCGGGCGCGTACAAAACCCTGGCTCTGTAACTGTTCAAATAATGCGGAATATTCACCCTTGCGTTCACGTACAACAGGCGCCAACAGCATCAGGCCAGTACCTTCTTCCAAGCCTTTTACCGCATCCACCATTTCACTCACGGTTTGCGCGACCATCGGCAGGTCATGTTCTGGACAATAAGGTGTACCGACGCGAGCATACAGCAGACGCAGATAGTCATAAATTTCAGTAATAGTCCCCACGGTTGAACGCGGGTTGTGGCTGGTCGACTTCTGCTCGATCGCGATGGCCGGACTTAAGCCTTCTATCGAATCGACTTCCGGTTTTTCCATCTGGGACAGGAACTGGCGTGCATAGGCAGACAATGACTCGACATAGCGGCGCTGACCTTCGGCATACAAGGTATCGAATGCCAGTGAGGACTTACCTGAACCAGACAGTCCCGTAATCACCACAAACTTGTCGCGTGGTATATCAAGGTTCACATTTTTAAGGTTATGGGTACGTGCGCCTCGAATACGGATGTGGCTTTGGCTCATGCAATGATCCTAGAATATTCATCAAAAACCCTTATATGATACCGGATGAAAAATGTTCAAGTGCAAATAAAAGTATTTTAAACGTCAAGTTATGTCGGTGATTGGTCAAAAGATCAGTACCAAAGCAATAAGTTAAAAATGTATGAGATATTTTTTCCGATTAAAATTTTGGCCCTGCTTTTAATAAAAGCATTTGAACATGGATTTAAGCTCTGTAAAAAAACACAGAGTGCGTAGCATTGCGGAGCATCGATCCAAGATAAAAATTAAAATTATTTTGTATTATTTAGAATTTTGTAGAAAAAATAAAAAGCCCCGTATTGAACAGGGCTGAATTCAGCTTGTATCAATCCAGACCAGGCCACTGGCGTTGCTCAAATGCGCTGTCCCAGAACAACCATTCCAGACGCGCTGCATGGGTATAGGCTGTATGCATTTTTTCCAGGGTGTCGGCATCGACACGCGCTGCTACGCGATCCACAGTTGCAATCACATTGCGTACAGCAGTATGGAAATCTTCCCCGGCGTAAGTATCAATCCAGGCCTGATAAAGATTATTGGCTGCGGCCTTATCGACAATATCCTTGCCGACTTCTGCATAAATCCAGAAACATGGCAGCAGGGCTGCCAGCACCACCGGATAGCTTTCGGCCCAGGCAGTTGCCTGCAAATAGGAAGTATAGTGATGGCAGGCCAGAGTCAACGGCGTATCTTCGAACTGGGCTTTGCTGATACCGAAATCCTGCATAAAGCCATTATGCAGGCTGCGCTCGACCACAATCGCAATTTTAGCCGCTTCACTAAACTGGATCACATCATCAGCCTCAAAGGCTTTGGCGGCACAGACTGCCAGTGCACGGCCATAGGCCAGCAAATAATGCGCATCCTGAATCACATAATGACTGAAGGCATCACGGCTCAATGTGCCTTGTGCCAGCTGCTGGTTAAAAGGCAGGGCCAGGGTCTTTTGATAAAGTTCGAGGTTACGTTGCCATACGTCTTGAGAGAAACTCATACTGAAATCCTGAGCAGTTGAAGTCAAAGCATGCAGCACTATAGCAAAGATCGACCCGTTGAAAAGATCGATAGATTTGAAAAGCAGAAAATACGCAAAAAATGGTTCAGGAAGTGCTTTGGTTTATGCGGCAAAAGTTTCATAATTGAGACAAGTTTTAGTCTTGGTATTTCCCTACAATAAAAGAAATACACTCAATGAAATTTATCTAAGGTCGATTTGTATGTTGAAACATTTTGGTTTCTCAATCGCATTTTCGATCGTGTGCCTTGGTTTGTCTGCTTATTGGGGTTATACCCATGGTCCGGAAGCGGGCCTGCAAACCATGTTCACAGCACTGACCATTACCGCCATTCTGGCGATTATGGAAGTGTCGTTGTCCTTCGATAACGCGGTTGTCAATGCCTCTGTTCTGCGTGGCTGGGATCATTTCTGGAAAATGCTATTCCTGACAGTGGGTATTCTGATTGCAGTTTTCGGGATGCGTCTGATCTTCCCGGTGGTCATTGTTGCAGTGACTGCAGACCTGGGCTTTATGGAAGTGGTACGTCTGGCCCTGAATGATCCAAAAGAATATTCAGCGCGTTTGATGGCGCATCATCCTGAAATTGCGGCATTTGGTGGTGCCTTCCTGTTGATGGTATTCCTGAATTTCTTCCTGGATGAAGAAAAGGATACCCACTGGTTCAGACGAGTAGAACGCCGTTTATCCAACCTGGCCAGTGTTCCGGCGATGTCGGTCTTTATTGCACTGGTGGCCTTGTTAATCATGGCAGCCAATGTCGATGAAGCCAAGCGTCTGGTCGTGACCATGGCGGGAATCTGGGGCATCGTGATTTATATCGGGGTGCAGGTGCTGAGCCATATGCTCGGTGGTGAACCGGAAGTCGATGAAGAAGGCAATGCCATTCGTCATGATGAAAATGGCGTACCGACGGGTGTAGTGAAAGCCGGTATTGGTGGTTTCCTCTATTTAGAAGTTCTGGATGCCTCGTTCAGTTTTGATGGCGTGATAGGTGCCTTTGCGATTACCTCAGACGTGGTGATCATCATGCTCGGTCTGGCAATTGGTGCGATCTTTGTTCGTTCAATGACGATTTATCTGGTTGAGCAGGGCACATTGGATGCCTATATCTATCTGGAACATGGTGCGCATTATGCGATTGGTGCCTTGGCTTTCATTATGATTGCCAGCGGAACCGGCCTGCATGTACCAGAATTGGTGACCGGTCTGATCGGTGTGGCCTTTATTGTCTGGGCAGTGATTGCCTCGATTCAGTACAAGAAGCGTCAGGCAGCTTTAGACAAATAAAGTGCTGACCCTGAATGAAAAGCGTAGCTTCGGCTGCGCTTTTTTATTTTTTAGATCAGCATTTAAATTGCAAACTGTTTTGGACTATCCAGATTTTTCAGGGCATTAAAGATATGTGCAGAATGTTCGCAGACAATTAGTTTGGCACGATGCTGGGGTGGCAGGAAGCCTTCATTCACGGCATGATCCAGCTGGGCAATGAGTGGATCATAAAAGTTATTCACGTTGTATAGCATCATTGGTTTCTGGTGCTGGTTCAACTGTCCCCAAGTCGCAATTTCCAGAATTTCCTCAAAAGTGCCTAGTCCACCTGGCAGAGCAACGAAGGCACAGGCACGTTCTGCCATTAACGCTTTGCGTTCATGCATGGACTGCACAATATGCAGTTCAGTCAGCTTGCTATGCGCAATTTCATAATCCAGCATAAACTCGGGAATCACACCTACAGCTTCACCGCCATGTTCAATCATGGCATCAGCGACCTGACCCATCAGGCCGATGCTGGCACCACCGTAGACCAGACCAAAGCCTTGCTGGGCCAGACTCTGTACAAGCTGAATAGCTTTTTCCTGATAAATAGGATTATTGCCAGCACGTGAACCACAATATAGGGCAACGAGCGGGCGGGTAGTGCGGGGAGATTTGTTTTTATGTTCAGTCATTTTAATTACGCTAGTCATGTCTCTCTTTCACCTTATCATTTTTTAATTTGTTACTACAACATATATTAAAAATATGACAATTCTATGCATCATTCTTGCCAATCTTGAAGTCAAGAGTCAGTAAGCTTAAACCAAAGCATGAAAACTGGTAAATTTCATTTTGAACTTGCTATACTGAAAATCTGTCTTACTACAATAGAAATCACATGGGTAGTCGAAGTTGGCGCTTTAACCAGATAAAACGTCACCATATCAAGTGTTTAAATAAAATTGGACATAGTTCCGCGCTACGCAGCAGCATTGCATATCTTTCCACTGATCTACAGGAGAGAATGCAATGATTTTCGAATGGATGTCAGATCCTTCTGCCTGGATTGGCCTGCTAACTCTGATTGTGCTGGAAATTGTTCTGGGCATCGATAACCTGGTCTTTATTGCAATTCTTGCTGAAAAACTGCCGCCAGAACAACGTAATACCGCCCGAATTGTAGGTTTGACCCTGGCCCTGGTCATGCGTCTGATCCTGCTGGCCTCTATTGCCTGGGTAGTCACGCTGACTGAACCGTTCTTCTATATTTTTGATCATCCATTTTCCGGACGTGACCTGATTCTGCTGTTTGGTGGGGTATTCCTGTTATTTAAGGGCACCATGGAATTACATGAGCGCCTTGAAGCCAAGCCAGTGGTCAAAGAAGAAAATCCGGTGCATGCCGTGTTCTGGATGGTGATCGTTCAGATCGTGGTGCTGGATGCCGTGTTCTCACTCGACAGTGTGATTACTGCTGTGGGTATGGTCAAAGACCTGTCGGTAATGATGATTGCAGTGATTATCGCTGTCGGCATCATGCTATGGGCTTCCAAGGCCTTGATGGATTTTGTGAATCGTCATCCTACTGTGGTCATCCTTTGTCTCGGCTTCCTGATGATGATCGGTTTCTCGCTGGTGGTTGAAGGTTTCGGCTTCCATATTCCAAAAGGCTACCTGTACGCAGCGATTGGTTTTTCGGTCATTGTCGAATTTATTAACCAGACCATGAAACGCAATCAGGAAAAAATGGTGACAACTACAGATCTGCGTTATCGCACTGCTTCAGCCGTGATGCGTATGCTCGGTGGTAAACCTGCTCAGGATAATGCTGCTTCTGAGCCGGTAGATGTACTGGCAACGCGTGCCTTTGCTGACGAAGTGTTTAATGATGATGAAAATGGCGTTTATCACAGTGTGATGGTGCAGGGCGTACTCGGCCTGTCTGAACGTCCGGTGAAGTCGGTGATGACCCCGCGTCCTGAACTGGAATGGATTGATCTGGATGAAGATGAAGCTATCATTAAGGCCCATCTGTTGCAGATGAGTCATTCACGTCTGATCGTGGCACGTGGTGAGCTGGACAATATTGCTGGTGTAGTACTGACCCATAAAGTGCTAAACGAATATATCGAAACAGGTGTACTTGATTTCGAAAAACATCTACGTGAACCGGTAATTGTGCATGAAAATGCTCAGGTACTGATGGTGATGGACCAGTTGCGTCAGGCGCCGCTACAAATGGCGATTGTGCTGAACGAGTATGGTTCGATCGAAGGGATTGCAACACCGATTGATGTGCTTGAAGCCATTGCCGGTGAATTCCCGGATGAAGATGAAATGGAAACCGCCGCTGAAAGTCTGCATGACGGTAGCCTGTTGCTGGAAGGTTCAACCGATATCCGTCATGTATCCTTGCTGATTGGCCGTGATCTGGTGGATGAATCAGAAGAATATTCGACGCTGTCGGGCTATATTTTATTCCACCTTGGCCGTCTGCCTGAAAATGGTGAGAAGTTCGAAGCCGATGGTCATATCTTTGAAGTCGTGACAATGGATGGTCATAAGATCGAAAAAGTCCATATTATTCCGCAAGAACAAAACAAGAATTGAGTTCTGCCTCAGGTATGCGCTGAATTTTGCTAAAATAGCCCGCATCGTCGGGCTATTTTTTTTGGAATTCATTTTTGGAACTTACCCTCTCAGTAGCATGTCCATGTGGACTGGGCATTTATGAAAGCTGTTGTCAGCCACTGCATCAAGGCAAGCGAATTGCACAGACAGCCGAACAGTTGATGCGTTCACGTTATAGTGCCTTTGCCAAACAGGAAATTAACTATATCCAGCAGACGACCGCATTGGGACAGCAAAGGTTTTTAGATATGGCTGCAATTGCCGAGTGGAGCAGGACCAATCAATGGCTGAAACTGGAAATCGTGCAAACCAATGAAAAACTAGATAAATGTCATGCAATGGTCGAGTTCAAGGCACATTTTCATGATGGCACACAGGCACAAATTCATCATGAAGCGTCCCATTTCGTCAAAGTAAAAGGCTGCTGGTATTTTCTCGATCTGACCACAGATCAACAATTTACAATGAAGCAAGCCTGCATTTGCGGTTCAGGGAAAAAATTTAAGCTATGTTGTGCGCAATTTTTGTAACTTTCACATAGATTTGCCTTAGAATAGCCGCCATCTCAAAGCCTCAGGTGGAAGCAGGGCGATGTTGTTGACCGTAATCTATATTATTGCCATTACCGCAGAAGCGATGACCGGTGCTTTATCCGCTGGACGGCGCAGCATGGACTGGTTTGGGGTCGTGATCATTGCCTGTGTTACGGCACTGGGAGGTGGTTCGGTTCGCGATGTGCTGCTTGGTCACTATCCACTAACCTGGGTCAAGCATCCTGAATATCTGGTGCTGACCTGCTGTGCGGCTTTTGTCACCATTCTGATTGCCAAATGGATGCGTCATTTACGTAACATCTTCCTGGTGCTGGATGCTTTGGGCCTGATTGGTTTCACCATCATCGGTTGCCAGATCGCATTAGAAATGGGACATGGTTTTGTGGTCAGTGCCGTAGCTGGTGTCCTGACGGGTGTCTCCGGCGGTATTCTGCGTGACATTCTGTGTAATGATGTGCCGCTGGTGTTCCGTCGTGAACTGTATGCCAGTATTTCCTTCGTTGCGGTAATCTTCTACTGGCTTTGTAGCCACGCAGGTCTGTCGCTTGAGCTGACCATCATTTCTACCTTGATCTTCGGTTTTAGCCTGCGCCTGATCGCCATTTACTTTGGCCTGGAAATGCCAAAATTTATCTATAAAGATGATGATGAACAATCCGCATCATCTAAGGATGAATCATAAAACACGATTTTCAGATGAGCGAGGCAGAATAGCCTCGTTTCTGCATTCAATCGTAGTATAAAAATAGGATGAATGCTTCTGCTTTCCGTGCAGTTTCTCCCGAATCACATATCAGAGATTTACTTATGGACCTAGTTTCCCGGATTCAGCGCTTACCTGTAGGCAGGTTTCACTATATGTTGCTGGTCGTGATTGGTTTAGGCTGGATGTTCGACGCCATGGACACCGGACTGATTTCCTTCATTCTGGCCAAAATGGCAGAAGACTGGCAGATGACCCCTGACCAGAAAAGCTGGGTAGTTTCAATCGGTTTTATCGGGATGGCAATTGGGGCAATCTGTTCTGGCGGTCTGGCAGACCGTTATGGCCGTAAAACCATATTCGCTTTAACACTGGTGATCTATAGTCTGGCAACCGCGGCTTGTGCCTTTGCACCGAACCTGACCTGGTTACTGGTCTTCCGCTTTATTGTCGGCTTGGGTTTGGGTGGCCAGTTACCGGTTGCGGTAACGCTAGTCAGTGAATATATTCCGGCGCAGGTGCGTGGCCGTTTTATTGTTTTACTGGAAAGTTTCTGGGGATTGGGCTGGCTCTGTGCAGCCTTGATTTCTTATTTTGTGATTCCGAAATTTGACTGGCATACCGCCTTTTTAATCGGTGGTATTCCTGCACTGTATGCAATTGTGATCTGGAAATTCGTTCCGGAATCGATTCCCTTCCTGATCAACCGTGGCCGTATCGATGAAGCGCATGCCTTGGTGAAAAAGATTGAAGCCAAGTGTGGGGTAGAGGTATTGGAAATCTTCCAGGTTCAACCTGTGGCCGAAAAACAGACGATTTCTTTTGCTCAGCTCTGGTCAGGTATATTTGCCCGCCGTACCTTAATGCTGTGGTTGATCTGGTTCGGCATTATCTTCTCTTACTATGGTATTTTTACCTGGTTGCCAAGTCTGTTAGTGAAGGAAGGCTATACCATCGTACAGTCTTTTGAATATGTACTGATCATGATTCTGGCGCAGTTGCCAGGCTATCTGGTTGCAGCATGGCTGGTAGAAAAACTTGGACGTAAGGCAACATTGGCTGGCTTTATTGGCATGTGTGCCGTATCTGCCTATTTCTTTGGTCAGTCCGGCAGTGTCACCGAAATCGTGATCTGGGGCTGTTTGATGTCCTTCTTTAATCTCGGTGCTTGGGGTGTACTCTATACCTATACGCCAGAACAGTACCCCACCAATATTCGCGCCTTTGGTTCGGGCTGGGCAGGGGCAATCGGCCGGATTGGTGGTATTGTTGCGCCATTTGCAGTGACCCATCTGATGGTCATGCCGAGCGGCTTCAGCTATGTCTTTACCATGTTTACCGTGGTCCTGATTGCTGTAGCTGTGGTGATCTTGGTACTGGGTGAAGAAACCAAAGGTCGGACTTTAGAATCCTTGAGTCAATAAAGATGGTGATTTTTTAGTTGCTTAGGGCGTTTAAAGTGGATATTTTTACGCCATAAGACACGATTTGTCGCACTGTGTACTGTACTGCCCTTGTGCAGTCAGGCAGTGCGACTTAGCATAAGAAACATTGATACAAAAACGAAATTTTTAGGATTATAGGTTGTTATGACAAGCCTTGCGCATCATGCGACAGAAAACCGTTCCGTAGCAGAATTTACCGAACAGGCCTACCTCAACTACGCCATGTACGTCATCATGGATCGTGCACTGCCACACATCAGTGACGGTCTGAAACCGGTACAGCGCCGTATTGTTTATGCCATGAGTGAGTTGGGGCTCAAGTGGACCAGCAAACCGAAGAAATCTGCACGTACTGTGGGTGATGTACTGGGCAAATACCATCCACATGGCGACTCAGCCTGCTATGAAGCGATGGTGCTGATGGCACAGCCGTTCAGTTACCGTTATCCGTTTATTGAGGGGCAGGGCAACTGGGGTTCACCAGATGATCCAAAGTCTTTCGCGGCGATGCGATATACCGAAGCCAAACTGTCACAATATAGTGAATTATTGCTTTCTGAGTTGGGTCAAGGCACCTGTGATTGGCAGGACAACTTCGACGGTTCGATGAAAGAGCCAGTCAATCTGCCGGCACGCGTACCGAACATCTTGTTGAATGGTACCACGGGTATTGCTGTGGGTATGGCAACCGATATTCCACCACATAACCTGCGTGAAGTGGTCAAAGGTACAATTGCACTGATTCGCAATCCGAACCTGACCGATGTCAAAGTAGCTGAATATATTCCAGGACCGGACTTACCAACCAAAGCAGAAATTATTACTCCACCGACTGAATTGCTGAAAATGCAAACGACAGGTCGTGGTAGTTACCGTATGCGTGCCGTATATACGGTTGAAAAAAACGAGATCGTGATTACTGAATTGCCCTATCAGGTGTCTGGTTCCAAAATCATTACCCAGATTGCAGACCAGATGCAGGCGAAGAAACTGCCTTTAGTCACAGATGTGCGTGATGAATCCGATCATGAAAATCCGACCCGTCTGGTCATTGTGTTGCGTTCAAATCGTATCGATGCTGAATCGGTAATGAGTCATCTGTTCGCAACCACCGATCTTGAATCCAGCTATCGCGTCAATATGAATATGATTGGTGCGGATGGTCGACCGCAGGTGAAATCGATCCGTCGTATTTTGCTGGAATGGATTGAAATCCGTAAGACCACCGTGACCCGTCGTCTGCAATTCCATCTGAATAAAATCGAGAAACGCTTACATATTTTGGGTGGCTTGATCATTGCCTACTTGAATATTGATGAAGTGATTCAGATCATCCGTGAAGAAGATCAGCCCAGACCGGTGCTGATGCAACGATTCGGTATTGATGAAATTCAGGCAGAAGCCATTTTAGAACTCAAGTTGCGCCATTTGGCCAAGCTTGAAGAAATGGAAATGCGCCGTGAGCAGGAAGAGTTAGAAGCCAAGGCAGCTGAAATCCGTGAGCAACTGGCCAATCCAGAATCTTTAAAGAATTTGATCATCAATGAACTCAAAGATGATGCCAAGAAATTTGGTGATGACCGTCGCTCACCAATTGTTGAACGTGCTGAAGCTGCGGCAATTGATGAAACTGAAATGCTGCCTGCTGATCCGGTGACCGTAGTCCTGTCTGAAGCAGGCTGGATCCGCTGTGCCAAAGGCCATGAAGTGGATGCCGAAAACCTGAACTTCCGTGCAGGGGATCAGTACTTGAGTCATGCCCAAGGCAAATCTAATCAGCGTGTTTATGTACTGGATGATACGGGGCGCAGTTATGCCTTGGCCATCAACAGTCTGCCGTCTGCGCGAGGATTAGGTGAACCACTGAGTTCAAAACTTTCTCCTGCAAGTGGCGTCGGTTTTAAACAGGTTCTGGTTGCCGAAGATGAGGCAGAAATCCTGGCAATCAGCAGCAAAGGTTATGGTTTCAAGACCCAAGCCAAGCAGCTGGATACCAATGCCAAGGCGGGCAAGGCATTCCTGACTGTGCCGGAAGGTGCGCAGGCAATGAATCTGCAGCCACTTGAAGACAAAACTCATCTGGCATTGCTCAGCTCTGCAGGTCGTCTATTAATTGTTGATTTGACTGAATTACCTGTGTTGAATAAAGGCAAAGGTAATAAATTGATACAACTTGAAGATAAAGATCAGATTTTGTCCATGACAGCCTTGAGTTTAGATGAAATAATTCAAGTGCTTGCAGGACAACAGCAAATAAAATTAAAAGGGGATGATCTGCAAAAGTACATCGGCAAACGCGGTTCGAAAGGACAGCTTTTACCACGCGGATATCAAAAAGCAAATAAACTGTTGATTCAAAGATAAGACTAGCATCCATCAATCGAAATACGTTATATATGAACAACGATTCGACAAGATGGATGCATTATTGCGCATAAACAAGTTAAAAAATTAGCGCAATATTGAAAAAAACAGTTGAGATTCTAAGGATTATGATTGGAGAGAATGGCATTATGGAAAAGATTTGGTTCGCTGAATACGAGAAAACAGGGATTCCACGCACTGTAGAACTGCCACCAGAAAACACTTCATTAGTTGATATTTTTGAGCGTAATTTCCAGAAGTTTGGCTCACGTGATGCCTTTATCTTTATGGATAAAGTAATGACGTTTAATGAGCTGGAAGAAGCTAGTCGTAAATTTGCAACATATTTACAGAGCTTGGGGCTTGCAAAAGGTACACGCGTGGCAGTCATGATGCCAAACGTGTTGCAATATCCGGTCGTGGCATTGGGCGTATTCCGTGCTGGTCTGGTATTGGTCAATGTAAATCCACTTTATACTTCACGTGAACTTGAGCATCAGTTAAATGACTCTGGTACAGAAGTACTGGTGATCATTGAAAACTTCGCTTCTGTATATCAAGCAATTATTGGCAAAACACCAGTGAAGCACGTCGTTGTTGCTTCTGTAGGTGATATGCTGGGTGCACTTAAAGGTACGCTAGTTAATTTTGTGCTACGTTCTGTACGTAAACAGATTCCAGCATGGGATATTCCAGGTCACATCAAGTTCAATGCTGCGCTGAACAAAGTCAGCCCAACGAACTATAAACGTCCTGAACTGACTTTAAGTGATACTGCTGTACTGCAATATACTGGTGGTACGACAGGTGTTTCTAAAGGTGCTGAACTGACACATCGCAACCTGGTTGCAAACATGCTGCAATGTGATGGTATTTTCCAGAGCAAATTCGGTGCACAAGATGGCCAGCCAGATGACCGTATTTTCTGTGCTCTACCGTTGTACCATATCTTTGCATTCATGGTGTGTGCACTGTACGGTATGTATAAAGGTCAAGCCAATGTTCTGATTCCAAATCCGCGTGATCTGCCTGCGGTAATTAAAGAATTACGTAAATACCAGCCGACGTTCTTCCCGGCAGTGAATACTTTATTCAATGCATTGATCAATAATGAAGACTTCAAACAGCTGGATCACAGTCGTCTGAAAATGGCGATGGGTGGTGGTATGGCAGTGCTGCCTTCTACTGCAGAAGCATGGAAGAAAGTTACAGGCACTAACATCATCGAAGGTTATGGTTTATCAGAAACTTCTCCGGTTGCAACTGCAAACCCGCCTGCATCTGAAGAATTTAGCGGCACCATTGGTATTCCATTGCCGTTGACTGAAGTTGCAATTTTAGATGACGATGGCAATGAAGTACCATTGGGCGAGCAGGGCGAGATTTCGATCCGTGGTCCTCAGGTGATGAAGGGTTACTGGAACCGTCAGGATGAAACTGACAAAGTCATGATTAATGGTTACTTCCGTACCGGTGATATCGGTGTGATGAACGATCGTGGTTATGTGAAGATTGTAGACCGTAAAAAAGACATGATTCTGGTATCTGGTTTCAACGTTTATCCTTCAGAGATTGAAGAAATCGTTGCGAAACATCCAAAAGTGCTGGAAGTGGCTGCTATTGGTGTACCAGATGAGAAATCAGGTGAAGTGCCTAAACTGTTCGTGGTGAAAAAAGATCCATCTTTAACAACTGAAGAAGTTCTGGCATTCGCAAAAGAAAATCTGACAGGTTACAAGCGTCCGCGTTATGTAGAATTCCTGGATGAATTGCCAAAATCTAACGTAGGTAAAATCCTGCGTAAAGATCTACGCAAAACAGCTTAAAAGCTGTGTAAAAAAAGCGCCTTTGATAGGCGCTTTTTTA
>NZ_AJXD01000037.1:0-11954 GCF_000264725.1 Acinetobacter sp. HA
TTATTACCCAGCGGGTGTACTTCAACAGTTTTTAGCAATATTATGTACGGGCTCGTTGCTGCAACTGGATAAGCAAATCCGACAAGAGACGCTTGTAGTTCATGGTTCTCAAGATCGCTTGCTACCACCCAGCCATGGTAAGGCTGTTGCGAAAGCAATATCTGGTGCTAAATTTGAATTAATTGATGGAATGGGGCATGATATCCCACCGCATTTTATTCCATATCTTAGCGAATTATTTGCTGATCATTTTAAATCATAAAATTAGGACACTATGGCTGCATTACCATCCCTAAGACAGCTGTCATATCTCGTAACACTGTCTGAGACGCTGCATTTTACAGAAGCTGCTCGCCGTTCATTTGTGACCCAGTCCACCCTATCGGGCGGGATCATGGAGTTGGAGCGTTTACTCGGTGGCGTTCTTGTTGAACGTGATCGCCAGAATGTACGCTTGACTCCACTCGGAGAGCAAGTGGTTGCACGCGCTCGTGTTCTACTGGCTGATGCTCAGGACTTAATGCGTTTAAGTCGTGAGATGAGTGAACCTTTAACAGGTGATCTGCATTTAGGTGTGATTCCGACCATTGCGCCGTTCATTCTGTCGCAACTTCTTGATGAAGTGCATAAACAGTTGCCGAAAATTCAGCTGCATCTGCACGAAGCACAAAGTGAAAAAATTGTTGAAAAGCTGGAACATGGCAACCTGGATATGGTTGTACTGGCCCTGCCTTTTGATACACGCAGCCTGAAAGTTGCTGAAATTGTAAAAGAAGATCTGTATGTGGTTCACCACAAGTCAGATCAGAATGCAGCTCAGGCCACTTCATTAGAAGATCTGGATCTTTCTCGTTTGATGTTACTTGAAGAAGGCCACTGTCTACGTGATCATGCTTTAAGTGCTTGTCCAATTGGTGAGCGTAAGAATGATCATCGCCTGAAAGCAAGCTCATTGCCAACGCTGATCGAGATGGTATCTTCCGATCTTGGTTTTACCCTGTTGCCAGAAATTGCACTTCATACCAACATGATTAAAGCCAATCCTGAACTTCAGGTGAAAAAGATTGCTGCTGCACCAAGCCGTACCTTGGCATTGGTGACACGCAAGAGTACACCGCTACAAAGTGAATTCGATGTACTGCTACCTATCCTGCAAAAGATCGCGCAGCAATAATGATACTGCTATAGCGTAAAAAAGGAGCTCACACTGGCTCCTTTTTTGTTTTTAGAGACAGCATATTTATATAAAAAGAGACTGAAAATTCAGTCTCTTTTTAAAAGATTATGTCTTATTTAAAGGTTTCCAGTAACACGCGCTGTGCATTATGCGGCTGTTCACCTTGCGCAGGTTGTGCACGGATCCAGGTACCATCACTTTGCAGTAACCAGGATTGCTGATTATCTTTGAGATAGTTCAATAAGCCTTGCTGATAGATGCGTTTTTTCAATGCTTCATCTTCAATCGGGAAACAGGCTTCAACACGATTAAACAGGTTACGGTCCATCCAGTCTGCGCTTGAGCAATAAATGCGGGAATTGCCATTATTGCTAAAGTAATACACGCGAGTATGTTCCAGGAAACGTCCGACGATGGAACGAACGCGGATATTTTCCGACAAGCCCGGTAAACCAGGACGCAAACAGCAGATCGAACGGATAATCAGGTCAATCTGCACGCCTGCTTGCGATGCTTCATACAATTTATTAATGAGCTGTAGTTCTGTCAGCGCATTCACTTTGACAATGATCTGAGCCTTTTTGCCTTCTTTGGCATTGGCAATTTCATTGTCAATGTAATTCACCAGCTGGGTATGCAATGTAAATGGTGCATGTAACAGCTTTTTCAGCTTGGCCATTTTTCCCATACCGGTGAGTTCCTGGAAGATACGGTGTACATCTTCACACAGTTCTTTGTCTGTGGTTAACAGTCCATAATCAGTATAGATACGTGCATTACCCGCGTGATAGTTCCCGGTCCCCAAGTGTACATAGCGCACCAGCTTGTTATTTTCACGGCGTACCACCAGAATCATCTTGGCATGGGTCTTATAGCCAACAATGCCATAGACAACTACGGCCCCCGCTTCTTGCAGGACATTGGCTACAGCGATATTAGACTCTTCATCAAAACGCGCACGCAGTTCGATGACCGCAGTCACTTCCTTGCCATTCCGTGCTGCTTCAGCCAGTACCTGAACAATTTCCGAGTCCGCTCCACTACGGTATAAGGTCTGCTTGATCGCCAAGACTTGTGGATCACGCGCAGCCTCACGCAATAATGAAATTACGGGCGAGAATGATTCAAAGGGATGATGTAGCAGGATGTCCTGTTTCTGCATCGCGCTAAAGATATTTTCTGATTTCTTTAGTACTTTCGGTACGATTGGCGTGTGTGAATCATAACGTAAATGTGGACGTTTAAAATTCGATAACAGACGTGCCAGATTCACCGGTCCGGCAACCTTATATAGATGCTCTTCTTCTAGATCAAATTCATCCAGCAGGTATTCATAAATATGTTTTGGACAGTTTTCTGTAACTTCCAGACGTACTGCACGTCCAAAACGACGCGAGTTCAGCTCACCTTTTAAGGCAATCGCCAGATCTTCGACATCTTCGTTTAAAGCCAGATCAGCATTACGGGTTACTCGGAACTGGTAGCAACCTGTTGCAGTCATACCCGGGAACAGGTCAGAGACATGTTCATGTATAATTGCGGAAAGCATCACATGATGTTCCTTGCCACCCGTTAATTCATCCGGTAAACGTACCACACGTGGTAATGAACGTGGTGCAGGAACAACAGCCAGATCGATCTGACGGCCAAAAGCATCCTTCCCTTCCAGCGTCACAATAAAGTTCAGCGACTTATTCACCAAGCGCGGGAATGGATGGGCTGGATCCAGGCTGATCGGGGTTAAGACTGGTGCCACCTGTTCCTGAAAATATTTTTTATCCATTGTGACTGTGCTGGTGTCAGTTCACCGCGGCGCAGGAAACAGATATCTTCTTCACGCAGTTTAGGCAGAATTTCTTCATTCAGAATGCGGTACTGGCGTTCAATGGCAGCATGCGCAGTTCTGGAAATTTGATCCAGCACCTGCTTCGGCGTTAGCCCATCCGGACTACGACTTTCATTGCCCAGATCCAGCTGTTCCATCACGCCAGCCACACGAATTTCAAAGAACTCATCCAGATTACGCGAGAAAATCAGCAGAAAGTTCATGCGTTCAAGCAGTGGATGTAAAGGATCGACAGCCTGTTCCAAGACACGCAAATGGAAATCCAGAATAGACAATTCTCGGTTAATGTACCGGTCATTATAGGTATATTCAGTTTGTACCGAAGGGCTGTTGGCTGCCGTATTCATATTGAACCTTTAATCGTTTTAAAGCCTGAGTCAATAGTATCAGTATGCTTCAAATTTATGACAATTTCATAAAAAAAGCCCGAATTCTCGGGCTTTATGGCAATTTTTTTTATAACGATTTTTTACTGTCAGGGTAATTCTGCATAGCGCATATAACGTTGAATCATGCGTTTACGTGCTTTTAAAGCAGAAGCATTGCGATTTTCTTCAAAATATTTTGGATTGGTCAAAATTGCCGCCAAGAAAATTGCCTCTTCTCTGGTCAGACTTTCTGAAGTTTTACCAAAATAATGTTTGGCGGCCGCTTCCACCCCGTAAATATGATGACCAAACTCAATCGAGTTTAAATACACTTCAAGAATACGCTCTTTCGACCACATGCGTTCCATCATCCAGGTGGCAACCGCTTCCTGACCTTTACGCAGGAAAGAACGTTTGTTGAACAGGAACAGATTTTTTGCCAGCTGCTGGGAAATGGTAGATCCCCCCGCAACAACTTTACCCTGCTCTTTATTACGGCTTAAAGCTGTTTGAATCCCATCCCAGTCAAAACCATGATGATGCACAAATTTTCCATCTTCCGCAGTCACCACTGCTTTTTTCAGATTGGTACTGATCTCATCATAAGGACGCCATTGGTGTTGAATGGGCTTGGAGGGTTCAGTCCAATAATCGATCCGCATCATCATCGTGGTATTGACCGGATTAAAACGCCACCAGGCCAGGCTGGCAAAGATCCAGAGTTGAATACATAAAACCACACTGAACAGCAGCAAGAATATTCGGATTAGAAAAGCTTTCATGTCAGTGGGTTACTCCTGAAGTTGTTATTTTTTCGTGTTAAGCTTATTTGAAATATCTCATACAGCGCAAGAATAGCATGTCTGAATACGCACCTCCTTCCATTCACCGTAAACTGGATGTCCACACCTGGTGGTTTACTGCGGTATTGATTGCAGTGAATGTCGGATTGTTTGCCTGGCAGATTTTTTCTGGCACAGATGCCAGCCATCCAAGTACGCAAGATGCCATCCGCTGGGGTGCTGATTATGCACCTTTGACTTATCTGGCGGAACCCATTCGCATATTCAGCAGCATGTTTTTTCATTTTGGCCTGATTCACTTGATGTTAAACATGTGGGCGCTTTATATTTTTGGCAGCGTGGCAGAACAGCTATTTGGGCGCTGGTATTTTGTTGGCCTCTATCTTTGTGCTGGGCTGATGGGCAGTCTGTTCAGCGGTTATATAAATATTCAGGATAGTTATGCCTTAATTGAAGGTGGGGTCGCCAATCCGGGACTTTTACCAAGCGTAAGTGCTGGTGCATCGGGTGCTGTCATGGGCTTGGGCGGTGCACTGACAGTCTTGTCGATTCTGCCAGTTCTTCCACGTCAGCGCTTTATTTTAGATAAAAAAACCCTGCTGATGGTGATGGGGATTAACCTGTTTATGGGGTTTATGATTGCTGGCATTAACAATGCTGCACATATTGGTGGCATGATTATGGGCGCTGTGCTGGCTGTACTCTGGTATGCCGGGCAAAAGCTGCAACGCGCAGGTTTTATTCAATTCATCGCACTCATAGCTGCTTTAGCAGCCTGCTATGGGCTTTATCAATATAACTTGATCCTGATTGATCCTATTAAGCCACTCTGGCAGGAGATTCTGGAGATGATGCGTCAGCAGTTAAAACTGTAACTGACGCATCTTCAATTTTTATTGATTCAGTTCGCGCAGACTTTGCAGCGGTGGAATATCACTCAGATAACTCAGTCGATAACGACCAATCAGCGCACAGAGCAAAGTCATAAAGATCGGTAGAATCAGCCAGATTTCCCAGTGTGGCTGAATCGGTAATTCCATGCGGTAACTGGCGACGGCGCTAATCACTTCGGCAAACAGACAAGATACAATTCCGGCACATAGACCAATAAAACCAATTTCCAGACTAAGCATGGTTTTCAGTTTCTGTTTGGAACTTCCGAATGAGCGAAGTAAAGCCACTTCCCGCTTGCGTTCATCCATGAGCAGATTCAGACAGGCAATCAGAACCAGTATCCCTGCTACACTCACCAGTAAGGCCAGGATAGTCACGATCTGCACCAATACATTCACAATACGCTTGATCTCGTTCAGAATCAGGCTGACATCGATAAAGACCGTATTAGAAAACTGCTGGATCAGCTGAACCAGTTTTGGTCGTTCCTGTTCCGGCACATAGAAACTGCCCAGATAACTACCGGCATTGGCATCCATGGTATTCGGAGTAAAGATAAAGAAAAAATTCGGACTAAAGCTTTCCCACTCCACACTACGCAGATTCACCACTTTGGCTTCTAGTGGTCCCTCAGGTAAGCTAAACGTCAGCTTATCTCCAATCTTGATTCCCAGTTCTTCCGCAGTCGTGGCTTCAACTGAAACTTCTCCCGGCTGTTTCAATTGCGCTTCGCCACTTAAAATCACATTGTCTTGTGGATACTGATCGGTTTGGGTCAGGTTCAGTTCACGGCGTAGTGTATTACTCTTTTTGACTAAGTCTGCAGCGAATGGCTGATCATTTTTGGCAATCAGACGGCCACGAATATTCGGATATAGCGGCGTACTGTTCCAGCCATTTTGCTCTAACTCGGCCCTCAACTGTGGCATCTCAAAAGGCGGCAAGCCATAGACAAACTGGTTCGGTGTACCTTCTGGTAACTGCTGTTGCCAGCGTTCCAGCAGATCGGTACGCAATACGGCTAATACAGTAATCAGACTCAAGCCCAGTGCCAAAGCGGTGATCTGTAATGCAGTCTGATACGGTGTCCGTACATAAGCGGAAATCCGGGATTTTGTATTACGCAGGACTTTCAGCAATCCCCATACGGTGAGATACAGCACAGCGCAAAGCAGAATAATGGCACCAATTACCCAAGCCGTTAATACAATATTCTCGGTGAGCACCACACTGAAAATAATCAGGCTCAGTGTCCCACTCACCAGCATCCACAACATGGAATGTACGGATTTTTCTTCCTGACGGATGACCCGGATCGGTGCAGTATTGAGTAATTGCCACAAACTTGGTAGCACAAAACCAAGCAATACCACAGCACTGGTCAGCATCGCAATCGGCAATGGACCTGATAGCATTGCCATCGCCGAGAATTGCAGCTGCAGATGTGGAATCAGCTGTAACATGAGTTGCAGCAAAGCATAACCTAAACTGATGCCAACAATGGTGCCTATGAGCATCGCGATTGCCAGTACCAGTCCAAGTAATGCCAGATAAGCCGCCAGAATTTGCTGTTTCGTCGCGCCGATACAACGCATTAACGCAATATGATCCTGATTCTGCTGTACATAGCGCTGTGCGGTTAAGGCAATCGCGATACCACAAAGCAAGATGGTCAAAATATTTGCCAACTGCAAAAAGGTATCCAGATTAGCAATCGGCTTCATCAAACGGGTATTGCTTTCACTGGCATTTCTTAGACGCAGACTATTCTGCTCCTCAAACTGTTGTTCCTCAGCTTCTGTATCCACACCCGGTTTAACAATCTTCTTAAAGTCTTTTTGATAGGTTTGAATACTGTCCGGATCACCTGCCATGAGCAGGCGATAATCAATCCGGCTACCGACCTGAATCGCATTGGTTCGTGCCACATCTGCCTGAGAGATAATTACGGTCGGTGAGAAACCCGAGAAGCCTAATTCCTGATTAGAGTCATAGTCAATCACGGCAGTAATCTTGAATGAGGCATCGGCAATATTAACCTGATCCCCCACTTTAACTTTGAGCAGATCCATGGCACGCTGACTGAGCCAGATTTCACCCGGTTTTAATTGTTTAGCTTCAGGTTTGACTCTTAGCTCACCGCGTAAAGGAAAAGCAGTATCAATCGCTTTGACATTGACCATGACAAATTCGTCATTGGTATGTGCCATGCTGCCAAATACAGTCACTTCTGATTGCTGCAAACCCAGCTGATCAGCCTTTTCTCGCCAGGCATCTTCGATTGGCTCGTTATTACTGAGTAGCAGATCTCCAGCCAGCATTTCCGCAGCTTGCAATGCCACGGCATTCTGAATCTGCTCATTACTGAACTTAAGCGCTGTGGTCGCGCTAATTGCCAGGGTCAATGCAATAATCAGCAGATAAATGCCCGTAGTCTTAAAACTTTGAGTCAGTAAAGGACGGAAGAGGTTCATATCATCCTCCATTCACATGTTCAGTCAACTGACCATTGCTTAACTCAAAATGACGCTGGCATAGTTGTGCCAGTTTCTGGTCATGGGTCACGAGAATTAAAGTGGTACCCAATTCATGGTTTAACTGAAATAACAGCTGTTCAATTTCCTTGGCGGTCTCCCCATCCAGATTTCCAGTCGGTTCATCAGCAAAAATGATTTTTGGCTCACTCACCAAAGCACGGGCAATCGCAACACGTTGCTGTTCCCCGCCAGAAAGCACTTTAGGGGTTTGCTGGGCCTGACGGTCCAGCCCTACTCTTTGCAACAGATTCAACGCTTTTTGTTCAGCTGCGGCATAATTGAAGTTTGGCTGTAAACGTAAGGGCAACATCACATTTTCTAATGCAGTCAGATGTGGCAATAGCTGAAAAGACTGAAATACAAAACCAATATTTTCCAGTCTGACCTTGGCTCGCTGTTCTTCATTCATTTCAGTAATCGATTCACCACAGACCTGTAAATGACCTGAACTGGCCTGATCCAGGGTTGCCAGTATGCCCAGTAAGGTGGATTTTCCAGAGCCGGATCGTCCGGTAATCGCCACCTGCTCTCCAGCCAGAATCTCCAGATTGAGGTCCTCAAAAATCGTCAACTGTTTTTGTGATAGTTGTATCTTTTGTGTCAATTGTTGAGCAGAAATTATTGGCTGTGGCATGATGGTAGCTTTCTGGCGATCTTGAATCATACTTTTCCTATGCATCTGAATATTCAAATTCTAAAGTCTTATTTATTCCGCAGCTTAGCACTGTTTGGCCTGTGCCTGATGCCGGTGCTAGTTTCAGCAAAGACCATTATGATTCTGGGTGACAGCTTAAGTGCGGGTTATGGTATTCAACCTGAACAGGGTTGGGTCAATCTGTTGCAAAAACGTTTAAACCAACAGTATCCGAAACAGCATAAAGTGGTCAATGCAAGTGTGAGCGGTGAAACCACCAGCGGTGCACTGGCACGTCTGCCTAAACTGCTCCAGACCCACAAGCCACATATTGTCGTGATTGAACTGGGGGGCAATGATGGCCTACGTGGTCAGCCGCCACAGATGATTCAGAAAAATCTGGCAAATCTGGTTCAGCAAAGTCAAAAAGCCAAAGCAAAAGTCATTCTTTTTGGCATGAAAATGCCGCCAAATTATGGTCAAAGTTATACAAAAGCTTTTGAAAATAATTACAAGGTGGTGAGCCAACAATATAAAGTGAAATTGTTACCATTCTTTTTGAATGGGGTAGCAGGAAATAAAAACTTGATGCAACAGGATCTGGTACATCCAAATGCCAAGGCACAAAGCATCCTGTTAAATAATGCTTATCCATATATTAAAGGCGCCCTCTAAGTCGCCTTTAATATCATTCATTCTTAAAATTCAAATTAGAAATCAAAAAAGGTGACTTCACCAGTTTCCAGTGAGTATTCAGCACCCACCACCAGTAATTTGCCTTGTGCAATGAGATTTTCCAGTACTGCTGAACCATGACGTAACTGGTTCACGGAAGCAAATACATTCGAACGTACTGCATGCTTAGACAGTTTGTTCAGGTCATCCTTCAGTTCAGTCTGCATTAGAATTTCAACTGATGGACGTACACGGTTAACAATTGACATCAGATTTGCAGATGGCGGAGTTGCCGGATTGGTTAGTGCTTCAATCGTAGAATGAATTGCGCCACAATGGGTATGACCCAAAACAATGACTACAGGACAACCAAAGCTTTCTGCAGCAAACTCAACACTACCAACCTGAGACGGCGCGACAATATTCCCTGCTACGCGAATGACAAACAGATCACCCAGACCTTGGTCAAATACCATTTCTGCTGGCACACGTGAATCTGAACATCCTAAAACAATAGCAAATGGTTCCTGACTTTCTGCCATTTCAGCACGTTGCTGATGCGATAATAATTTTAAATGCTGCGTTTCACCGTTGACAAAGCGTTGGTTACCCTTTTTAAGACGTTCTATAGCTTCCTGAGCTGTGAGCATTCGTGTTTACCACCGTTGTTTTAAGTTGCAATATTTTAATCCTCTGATTTATGAATGTCACTTGCAAAAAATCAGCTTGTCTAAATTTCTATCAGTGGACCTGCATCACACTAATATTTCAATTTATGATCAGAGTTCACATGAAAACTGATTTTTTTCACTTATGTGAATAACTTATTGGTGACATTACTTCACAATTATTTACAATAGAAATAACTCTATAATTTTATCCGAACAAGGTGGATTTGCTTCAGGATAAAACTGTTTTGAACAGTACACTGGATGCAAGACAAGGAATGTGACGCCATGATAAGAAAATTAATAAAGCGCTCAAAATTACTCTGCGCCATGACCCTAATATTAGCCCCAAGCTTCAGCACACTAAGTCAGGCCCAAGTCAGTTTTCCTACGCGTGCTCAGCCAGGCAATAATATTCTTAGCCAGTATCTGGTTCAGGAACGGCTACAGGCGGGTCTGAAAAGCAAAACGCTGAAAGTCGGTCATATTTCCTGGAGCTATAACGAGGGCGGGAATGTCAATAAACCCTCTATTTTACTGATTCATGGTCTGGCGGGCACCAAAGACGACTGGAATCGTGTCGCACGATTTCTTACCCCTTATTATCATGTGATCGTTCCCGATTTACCCAATAATGGTGACACCCGTACACCCGCAGATTTTGATTTCTCAGTACCGAATGTAACCTCTCAACTGCGTATCTTTCTGGAAGCTTTGGATGTCGATGAGAATCTGCATGTTGCTGGACATTCTCTAGGGGGTCGATTGCCACAGTTTATGCTTCTCAATATCCTTTCGATACGCAAAGCCTATTCTTACTGAATAGTGCCGGAATCTATAAAAACGCCAATACGCGCTATACTCGTGATCCATATGCTTTAAAGAACCTGATTGTAAGCAAACCGGGAGATCTGGAAGATGTCAGTCATAAACTGATGCAGCATCCGCCTGCTCTCTCAGATCAGTTAAAACATGCCCAGGAAAAACTACTGATTTCCCGTTCCGAGCAGACCAGCAAAGCCATTGATCAAATTGTCATGCTGAGCCGGATCTACACCCCGGAAACATTTGCTCGTTTGACCCGTACTGTAGAAGCACCAACGTTGATTTTATGGGGTAAGCAGGATCGTATTATTAATGTTGAAGTGGCTAAAGAGCTGCACTCCCTATTTAAACGTGCCGAAACACCAGTGATTCTGAACAATGTTGGTCATATACCGATTCTTGAAGCAGAAAGACAGGTTGCACAGTATTATTTACCTTTTCTTGCAAAGACACAGACCCTAAAAAATCCACTTGCTGATAAACTCATCCCTTTAAATTAACTTTTAGAATCAATATGCAGAAACACCCGATGATTGAGCAATTGATCGAAGCTCAGCTTGACTTTCTAGATCAGTCATTTGCTCAATCTGAAACGATTCAAAATGAGTTTCAGACTTTTTATCTCTGGTTCCGCAAACAGACCCTGAAAGAACTGTGGAGTCCAATGCAAATTAACCTGCTATTGCAAAAACAAATATTAGGCACAGCAGCCAGCTCTTTTTTGATTGAACAAATTGCAGAACATATCCGTTTTGCTTTGGTCCATCCTGCAAATGACAACACCAAGATTGCCGATGTGATTCCTGTACTGACCATTGATAAGATTGCTCAGTATGTCGCAAGTAAAAGTGGTCATCGTCAGCGCATGATCAAGAAAGTAGTGAGTAATCCGGCCTTCTCTGCCATGATCAGCCAATTGATCCAACATTCAATTCAGGATTATCTGGACAACTCGGTGATTGCCAAGAGTGTACCGGGCGTTTCCCGCTTCATGAAAATGGGCAAGTCTGTACTGGAAAATGTCACTGATACCAGTCTGGACAATACCATTGCCAAATACTTGCAAAAGAATATTCTCAAGCTTGGCCAGTTGAGTGAAAATATCCTGAACCAGCATTTTGATGATGAAAAACTCTATCATTTTCAAGCGAATCTCTGGCATAAAATCAAAGACATGCCTCTGTCCGTATTAAAGAATTATATTGAAGTACAAGATCTGACCCAGACTGTGAATTTGGGCCATGAAATCTGGGATCACATGCGCCAGACCGATTATCTGCAACAGCAGATACAGGATGGCGTACATGCCTGGTATGTCCGTAATCAGGAGCACACTTTTGATCTGCTACTTCGTGATCTGAATATCGATGAGTCGCTGATTCAGCATGAACTGAATGCCTTGCTGACACCGATTATTCAGCAGATGATTTCACAAGGCTATTTACGTGAACGTGCACGCCAATATCTGGAACAGTTTTATTATTCCAAAAGTACACTGAATATCTTAAAGATTGAAGTATAAAAAAA
>NZ_AJXD01000038.1:0-5823 GCF_000264725.1 Acinetobacter sp. HA
TGATCATTCAGCGGTTTTTTATTATCTGTAACCTTAAGGAAGAATACGTCTTAAAGTTGCAAAACACTGCTCTGCCTTTTCAGTAGCACAGAAATTAATCGTATGTGGATTCTGCCATTTCACAAAATACTGTGAGACTTCACCGGACTGATCTTCTTGATTGCCAGAACAGTCTTTCTGGTTATTGTCATATTTCACCTGAAGAATTAAGGCCGGAACCTGAGCGGTGGTATCTTGCGGCAACTGATAGTCATAGATGCCTGATGACCATTCATCACCACTTTTAATAATCACATTGTTATCACTTTTAAAATTATAATATTCAACACACTTGCGGTTAGTCGGGATTTCCATTCCCCATAAGCCCATGATTTCAGGACGTGTTACGATACGGAAGGTATTGGCAACAGCTGAAGCTTGTGCAGCTGTTTGGGTATTTTTATTTATATCTGCAGCCATCGCCCAGGTGGTTAAGGTAAGCAGCATAAGGCTTAGACATGTTTTTTTCATATTAAAAATAGTATTCCTTGGATTGTCCCTAACTTAGCATATTTTTGACAGTGGGGAGTATGGCGAAAAATCATTTCATCTACTTAAATAAAAATATCAGTTAGATACATAATAGCCATTTCTTTTCCACATTATTTTGTTTATATTTTGTACTTATGCGATTTTAAGTATTGATTAAATTACAAACAATCAAAAACAAAAAGAAAGATCTCAAAGCTTATTTAACTAAAAAAACAGCATGTGATTTTTCATTGTAAATATACTAAGGTAGCTTCATTTTGCGATTTGCTGATTTTAAAGAAAAACAACTGGATCCGGATAGCTCTGCATATCTCATTATTGCGCTGTTAATTCTTATCTGTAGCTTTATTGGCATTGCAACGCGACCAACTGACTATTTAGCATTTTTATGGCCAGCCAATGCAGCCCTACTCGCCTTCTTTTTACGCTTTCCACAGCTCAACAATAAAGGTGGCTGGCTAGGTGCGTTCAGTGCTTATATGTTTGCAGACCTGCTCACAGGTGACTTTTTTCTACAAAGCTTTTTTCTGACACTTTCAAATCTGTTAAGCACTATCGTTTCCCTATTCTGTATTCGCTATTTCAAAATTAATTATAAGTACTACAACAGCGGGTTTACCTTTATTCATCTGTTCGGTATCTGTGCCTTCGCAGGATGTCTTGCCAGCGCAGCATTTGCAGTGATTACTCTGGTGAATATCCCCGGTTCCTTTATCACTCCGGAAAACATGAAAATTGACTTTTTCCTGTGGTGGACTGGGGAAATGGTTAACTATATTATCATCCTGCCTTTGGTACTGGCATTCCCTACGGCCAAGCAAATTCGTTATTTTGCGAAAAATCGCAGGAAAAAATCTTATTCTTTCAGTTATTTTTTTCCGATGATCACTGTCGCGGTCTGTGTGGTCTTAACTCATATTTTTGCCGGGCCTGGCGCATTAATCTATCCTCTGGCCGCCTTAATCTGGGCAGCACTCACTTATCGTATTTTTACAATCTCGATTATTAATACACTGGTTCTGATCACCACTTATAGCAGCCTGACACAGATCTATCTGGCTGATCAAACCCTGGCAGATTCTACGACTTTTGTGTCCTTACGCATCGGCCTGTTTATGCTGGCACTGGCACCACTGATTCTGTGCATTATCAGCCAAAACCGGAATGAGCTGTATAAACATGTGCTTTATCTCGCCAATTATGACAGTTTAACCCGTACCATGAACCGCCATTACTTCTTTAAAGAAGGTGAAAGTTTACTGAAACAGTCTAGAAAATTGTCGTTCTCTCTTATTATGCTGGATATTGATTACTTTAAACGCTTAAATGATCAATACGGCCATCATGTTGGTGATGCAGTTTTACAGCAATTCTCTGAATTGGTGCGTACCAATCTGCGTAGCTGCGATCTGTTTGCCCGGATTGGTGGTGAAGAGTTTGTCGTCTTAATGTGGGATATAGAGCACGATGAAGCGCATTGGGTGGCTGAACGTATCCGTGAGCTGGTACAGCAAACACCAATTTATCTGGAACATGGCAAATCGGTGCATATCACGGTAAGTTTGGGTATTACCCATCAGGAAGCACCACAGCAGACCGAACTGCAGGATCTGATCAATATTGCAGATCAGGCGCTTTATCAGGCCAAGCATATGGGTCGTAATCAAGTCGTACTTGCATCTTAAAATTTTTAACTTTTATTTATTCAAACAGGGAATGTCATGAATTATCAGGAATATCTTAGCTATGATGGTCTGGGACTGGCCGAGCTGGTCGCAAAAAAAGAAATCCATGCTTCAGAGTTACTGAATATTGCTTTAGAACGCAGTAATCAGGTCAATCCTGAATTAAATGCCATCGTGATCCCGATGCATGATTATGCCTTAAAACGTACTGAGGCAAATTTATCAGGTCCTTTTGCAGGTGTGCCCTTCTTGGTTAAAGATCTGTTTCAGGAGTATGCCGGTTATCCGACTTCTTATGGCTGTACTGGTTTTAAACGTATTGGCTATATTCCGGATACCAATGCGGAAATTGTGAATCGCTGGGAAAAGTCCGGCATTGTAACTTTTGGCCGCACCAATACACCTGAATTTGGAATCAAAGGCATTACCGAGCCAGATGCCTGGGGTAGCTGTAAAAACCCTTGGAACTTAGCCCATAACAGTGGCGGTTCATCAGGTGGTTCTGCTTCTGCTGTTGCCGGGGGGATCGTGCCGATTGCGGGTGCGGGTGATGGCGGTGGTTCGATTCGAATTCCTGCTTCTTATTGCGGTCTGTTTGGTTTGAAACCAAGCCGGGGACGTACACCTTGGGGGCCACAAATGAGTGAAGCCATGCATGGTGCAGCGATTCAGCACGTTCTGACCAAAACCGTTCGTGACAGCGCTGCGATGCTGGATGCTACGCATGGTGAAGATCATCATTCCATGTTCAAGATCGAACGACCACATACGCATTATCTGGAGATTATTCAGCAACCACCGAAAAAACTGAAAATTGCATTCAATACCAAATCTCCTATTGGCACCAAAATCTCCAAAGATGCAGTTCAGGCCATTGACCAGACAGTGAAACTTTTGGAATCATTAGGACATGAGGTAATTGAAGATCATCCAGCGATTGACGGGATGCAATTGGCTAAGGATTTTATTACCACCTGGTTCAGTCAGTTCTCTTATATGCTTGAGGAAATCCGTAGGCAATATCCGTCTAAATCAACTGATTTTGAGCTAGATTCTCTGGTGTTATGTGCTTTTGGTGCCAAAACCACGGCGATTGAATATATCCAGAACCTGAACAACTGGGGTGTCTATGTTTCCCAGATGAATCATTTCTTTGAACGCTATGATTTATACCTGACACCAGCAACGGCGTCGGTGGCACCACGCAATGGTGAAGTAAAAACACCCGCTTGGCAAAAACCGATTATGAAAGCATTACTGGGTATGGGAAAGGCACATCTATTGGCGCAGGGTAAACTGATTGATCAGATCGTCAAGGAAAACCTGAAATGGGTGCCATTTACCCAGTTATCCAATATCACTGGCCTACCCGCCATGTCAGTACCACTATACTGGAACGAGCAGAATCTACCATTAGGATCTCAATTTATCGCGCCGTTTGCTCGTGAAGATCTGTTATTACAACTGGCTGCGCAACTAGAAGAAGCGCAACCATGGTTCGATCGTTATAAAGATATTCAGATCTAATAATTCAAGAATCATTATTTCAGGTGGACTTTGTGGGTTCCACCTGATTGGGTAAACCAGATAAAAATAGTAAACCCATTAGCGTAGCCACAGCGGCATATATAAAGATAGTCGCACCGCCAAATTGATCCCAGTACTGACCAGCAAGAATACTGCCACTAGCGACGCCAATCCCCCACATGGTGCTATAGAGTGCTTGACCTCGTCCCTGCTGTCCTGCCGAGAAATTCTGGAAAATCACCCGCATCGCAATCATATGAAACAGGCCAAAACTAAAAGCATGAATACTTTGTGCCATAAACTGCACTATAAATAGCGAAGGCAGCAGACCTACAATCAGCCAACGCAATCCTGTCAGCAACAAACAGATTATTACCAGTGTTCGCCACGACCAGCGATTAAAAAATAAAGTCGCATAAGCAAACATGATAATTTCCGCAATCACCCCAACCGACCACAGTAGTCCAATCTGACTGGTACTATATCCATGCTGACTGAGAAAATTGCTATAGAAGCTATAAAATGGCGCATGGGAAAAAAGCATAATCAGCTCAATGATGAAAAAGCTGTAAACCACTGGCCGTTTCAAGATTGGCCATAACGGTTCAAGCTGTTTTTGTGCAGATGGCGCCGTCGAAGGTTCCTTAATGCTAAAGGACCAGATAAAAGCAAGAAATGAAATACACAGTAATAATACTGGCAGCATACTGACCGGGATAATTTCAAATATTGCTCCAACAGCAAAAACACCAACAATAAAACCCACCGATCCCCATTTACGCACTTTGCCATATAGCTCGGCACGTTTTTCTCCGAGCCAGAAAAGCGTCACACCTTCAAATTGCGCCAGAATCGCATTTTGGAAAAAGCTAAAAATTAGCATCAGCAATGCCACAGACTGAAAGCTGTTTGGAACGATAAAAATCATAAACCAGATACAGGCTTCCATCCAAGTAGCAATGCGCACCAGCAGCATGCGTTTGCCAGATTTGTCAGCAATCCAGCCCCAAATGAGGGGTGCAAAAAAGCGAGTGACAATGGCAATTGAAGATAGAATCCCGATCTCTGAATAACTGAAACCTTGATCTTCAAGATACAAACTCCAGAATGGCATGAATGCGCCTACAATGGCGTAATAAAAGAAATAGAATCCGCCAAGTCGCGACTGGATGGGAAGATTGAGCATTAAAATAGGCTTACCTAATGATTTATAAACTTAAAAGATTTAAAAATGAATCACATTGTATTCGTTTGTCTCCATTTCAACTCAACAATCTATAAAATTTATTTTTGTGAATTTTTAGATTTTACGAAATTACTTTTCCAAAATTTTAATCAATTTTTTGTTAATTAAATCATTGTCATACCTCAAATAATGTCAGAAGCTTCTAATTATCAATAAGAATATTCATCCTATTTCATTAACATTTGATCCTTGGTATATTTTTATGAGCTTTTGGTTCATTACAGCTTTATATTAACAAGTACCCAAAAATAACACTTCATAAAAAAACCTCCCAAAGGAGGTTTAATTACAAAGTATGGGCCAATACGTAGATCACTGTACTAATAATTATGATAGCCAATAAAGTTATCAATATTTCAAGTTTAGTCATTAAAGTGCACTCTGACTTCTTGTTGCTTATATTGTAGCTTATCTTAACATTCAATCCTAAATATAAAGGGTTACTAGAAATTTTAAAATATTTGCACTTTATTAATTCAGATTAAATCTCATGACTCAAGTTAATTGTCTTTTCTATTATTAAATCGACACACGGCTTTAAAAATTTGACTTTCATTATTCACCATGATCATTTTCATCAAAATCATTGAACCACGTACAAAGATTTATCATTATTAATTTCTATTGAATATTTAATGATATTTTTTAGCTTCTAATAGACCAGCCCTGACTTCACCTTAAGAAACAGGGTAACTTTATATCCAAATGTATCTAGCCCTACTGTACTAAACAGAGGTGGTCCCACTTGTTTGAACAACTAAAAGCGTATTTATAAGTGATATTCCGCTCTAGTTAAGCCACCTTGTTTTGTTGGGGTAGCTGATCATAGTAAAA